>JAOUNI010000051.1 GCA_029881035.1 Gammaproteobacteria bacterium
ACCATCAGCACCCGTAGCCAGGGACGATTCAGCTCCATTACAGCCATACAAAACCTGCCGATATGGACTGATGAAACTGACCATGCCGATAACCGTCAGCTTTCCGACTACGCAAACATCATTGATAGCCATGAAGAAGAGCAGCTACGTGTGCGCCTGAACAAAACTCCCGGCATCAAACTCTCCATTCAAAAACAGCCTCTGGCCAATACTGTCGAAGTCGTCGATCAGGTCAAACAACGTATTGACTGGCTAAAACAGCGCGAGTTAATTTCAGAAAATATTTCACTCGATACGGTGAGTGACCAGTCAACCTTTATCCGCCAGGCATTGAAAAATGCTGAAATGGCGGCGCTCAGTGGCACCGTGCTTGCGATGAGCGTGATCTATCTTTTTCTTGGCAGTCTACGACGCACATTAATTATCGGTACCGCTATTCCCCTGGGGGTGCTGGTCACCTTCACCATCATGGCCATCAACGGGCTGACACTGAATATCATGACCCTGGGGGGGCTGGCACTGGGACTGGGCCTGCTCATCGACAGCACCATTGTCATGCTTGAAAACATTACCCGGCACCAGCACGAGAGTGATGCAGAGGGTGAATACGCCATCAAGGCAGCCGCAGAAGTGAACAGCCCGATCATTGCATCGGCCGGTACCAACCTTGCCGCCATTCTGCCGTTTATCTTTATCGGCGGACTTACCGGCCTGTTATACCAGGAACTGATTATCACCATATCATCCGCCATGCTGGCCGCCGTTGTTGTTGCGCTCACGCTGGTGCCGGCACTCGGTGCAAAAATCAAACAGGACAGTCAACAGGGTTTTGAATTTGTTAACCACTGGCTGCGCTCGTTGAGAAACAGGCATGCAAAAATAATCCAACGAAGCGTCCAGCATCCACTGAATACCTTATTTATTTTTATTGCCATTCTTATGATCTCGTTTTACACGCTCTGGCAAAGCGGCAACACACTGTTGCCCACCATGGATGACGGTCGCGTCACCATTAGTATTAATGGTGATGCTGACACTCAACTCGAAGAAATCGACGCGACCACGGAAATCATTGAAAACCTGTTACTTAAGCAACCCGAAGTCAGCACCGTATTTGCCCTTTCGGGTGGCCGTATTTTTGGTCGTTCACAAACTATCACTCCGAACCAAAGCACGGTGGTGGCACAACTGGTGCCCAGCAACGAGCGCGAACTAAGCAGCCAGGCATGGATAACAAAAATGCAGCAGGAAATAAATAAGTTTCAGCTCACCGGCTACACCTTCAGGATGCGAGTCAGTGGTGTCCGAGGACTGAACCTGAGTAGTGGCGAGGATGACATCAGCCTGCGAATTCAGGGTGACGATCTGCAGGTACTGGAAAAATTAGGCGCATTGGCAACGGAAAAATTGCAGCCCCTCAAATCACTGCAAAACATCAAGCACACTTACGAAGAAAGCAGCGATGAAATAAAAATTATTATTGATCGAAAACGTGCTGCCGATCTGGGCATTCGTGCCGATCAACTTGGCCAGGCACTGCGCATTGCGGTTGATGGCGTCATTGTATCAACCTATTTAGAAGGTGATCGCGAATTTGATATTCGCCTGCGATTACCTCCCGGTGACAGCTCGAGCATAGAGGCACTGGAAAATATTCTTATCAGTTTTCAGGACTTCCAGGCGATACGCTTGGGTGATGTTGCCAGCATCGAATACGGCCCCTCACCCAGCGAAATCATGCACGACCAGCAACAGCGTATTGTTGAAATCAGCGCGTCATTAGCCGAAGGTGCCGGTCTGGGTGATGTCACCAAAGAAATCGAACAACTGATGCAGGACTTCAAACTACCTGAAGGTTATGTCCTGTACGACGGCGGCAGCAGCAAGCAGTTACAGAGCGGCCAACAGGCAGGCGTTCAAATTCTATTGCTCGCCATCTTCCTGGTGTTTGCAGTCATGGCCATTCATTATGAGTCGCTGCGCAACCCTTTGATCATTATCAGCAGCGTGCCTTTCGCTGCAATTGGTGTCGCCTTCGGACTCGGCCTGTTCAACATGGCCATTTCGATGTCGGTCTGGCTGGGCATGATCATGCTGGCAGGTATCGTGGTCAATAACGCCATCATGCTGGTCGAGCAGATAGAAATTGAGCGCGAACACATCACCGACGTTCCACAGGCGATCATCCGCGCCGCCAGTTTACGTTTACGCCCTATTCTCATGACCACCCTGACTACCGTTTTTGGTATGTTACCGCTGGCACTGGGTCTGGGCGAAGGTTCTGAAATGTTGCAACCACTGGCGTTTGTCATCGTCTGGGGGCTGAGCTTTTCCATGCTGGTTAGCCTGGTACTAATTCCTTCCATGTATCAGTTGTTTCACATTAAAAGTTCATAAAAAATAATATTTAATCTTCTCAGCATTGCCTTATAAGAGAAGGCATATTATAAGATGAGTATAAATAAGAAGAAATAATTCAAATGTCTACAGATAGCAACATGCCGGACGACGCGCAGTTTTATGCTGAACTGCTTAGAGCCTATTTCGATAGCACTAATGATGCCATCTTCGTACTATGCGATGAAATGAAATTTTTATCCTGCAATAAAACAATCCAAAAGTGGCTCGGTCTATCGGAACAGGAATTAACTCTTCACAATAAACGAATCCCTATCACCCAGTTATTTGGTTACACCAACCACATAGAAGAATTCACTGTAGCTTTTCAACAGGCCATCAAGAATGAACACGTCTGTATCGAAATATACATCATCCCAAAAAATGGTGATGCACGCTGGATAGAATTGAGCATGACAAAAGTTGACATTGAAGCGGGTGATATGGTTATTGCTGTAGCCAGAGATATTTCGGAAAGAAAGAAACATCTGGAAATTATAGAACATCAGGCTTATTATGATTTCCTCACCGGCCTGGCCAACAAGGAGTCACTAAACGTCTTTCTTCAAGATAGAGCCAGTGAAATAATTAGCGATACAAACCCTCTAACAATTATCTGTCTCGACCTCAACAGATTTAAGGAAATTAACGAAAGCCTGGGCCAGGAGATTGGTGACGCCATTTTGCAGGAAATCTCTGCCCGACTGAAACATGTAATTGAAGAGAATTCTGGAGGACTATTAGCACGAATTGGTGGTGATGAATTTGCTTTTGCAATGCCAAACACCAATCTTATTAAAGCCAATGACATAGCAAAAAAAATAAAAAGTATTGTTATATCTCCTATAAAAATTGCATCCAGTAATATCGTTTTAAATTGCAGCATTGGCATCGCAGCTTTCCCAGTTCACACTCTGGACATTAAAACGCTTATCCAACTGGGTGAGGCCACCATGTATTCTGCAAAATCTACTAATAGCGGAATAAGTAATTACGATCCTGAAATAGCACATCTTGCAAGCCGGCGAATACAAATGCTTGAAAAGCTCCGAAATGCTCTGCAATCCGGAGATATAAAACCCTATTATCAACCAATAATAAATATAAATAATCCAGAAATCATTCATATCGAAACATTAGCAAAATGGGAAAATTGTCCTTTTGGACATGTTTCTGCAGATATATTTATTCATCTTTCTGAAGAAAATAACTTAATCAGTTCTTTAACCTCGCAAATAATAAATAAGTCAGTTTATGAATGCTCAAATATAATTAACGATAGAACTATAAAAAAATTATCAATCAATATTTCACCCTATTGCCTGACAAATATAAACTTATCTAAAACAATACAATCCGCTCTTGAAAAAAACTCGGTATCACCAAAACACATAACACTTGAAATCACCGAAACCGTGATGATGTCAGCTCTCTCTGAAACTCAGGAAACAATAAATAAAATACACCAACTTGGCATTAATTTTTCAATTGATGATTTTGGAACTGGCCACTCTTCGCTTTTCAAGCTAAAACAACTACCCTTAACCGAATTAAAAATAGATAAGATTTTTGTTCGTGATATCACAACTAACGAAGATGATGCCGCTATAACTCATGCTTCGATACAAATGGCTCATTCTCTTGGCCTGACAGTTGTCGCCGAAGGTATTGAAGATAAAACAACATGGGACGAATTAAGAAAACTAGGATGCGATTACGGTCAGGGATTCTGGATGGCAGAACCCATGCCCATAAAAAAATTGAAAGTTTGGCTTGAAACCTTTGATAGAAAGAAATTACTTTAATTTATTCATCAGGACATCAATATGATAGTAACAATCGACGAACCAACTTTTCGAGAAAGTGTTGATCTGATGGTTGACAGAGCCATGTCTGTCATGGGCCTTGATGATGGCACGGCTACCGCTATCAAATCCTGTAACGCCGTTTTACAGGTTAAATTTCCGGTAAAAATTCGTGGTAAATTCGAAGTTTTCACCGGCTGGCGTGCAACCCATAGCACTCATCGTTTACCTTCAAAAGGTGGCATACGTTATGCGCCTTATGCTGATCAGGATGAGGTTGAAGCTTTGGCGGCATTGATGACTTATAAATGCGCTATCGTTGATGTTCCCTTCGGTGGCTCTAAAGGTGCTTTACTGATTGACCCTTCCCAATATGAGCGCGATGAACTGGAAATGATTACACGCCGCTTTGCACACGAATTGGTACGTAAAGGGTTTCTTAGTCCATCCACGAATGTACCAGCACCCGATGTTGGCACTGGCCAAAGAGAAATGGCCTGGATTGCCGATACCTATAAACATCTTCACCCGGAAGATATTAATTATATCGCCTGTGTCACCGGAAAACCGCTGCATCATGGTGGCATTCATGGCCGTGTCGAAGCAACAGGCCGCGGCGTGCAATATGTTCTGCGCGAGTTTTTCCGTCATCCTGACGATGTTAAATCTGCCAACATGCTGGGCACACTCACCGGCAAGACCTGTGTCATACAAGGTTTGGGTAATGTTGGTTATCATGCTGCAAAATTTCTCAGCGAAGAAGACGGCGTCATTATCACTGCCGTAATCGAGCGTGATGGTGCACTAATCAATGATAAGGGCATTAACATTGAAGATCTGTATAATCATATTATTGATCACGGCTCAATTACCAATTTCCCCGGTGCCAGTCTGGAAGTAAATGGCATTGCTGTTCTTGAAAAAGAATGTGACATCCTTATTCCTGCCGCACTGGAAAGGCAGATCACTCTGGAAAATGCAGATCGAATTCAGGCCAAGCTTATTGTTGAAGCCGCCAACGGCCCCATTACTTATGGTGCCGATGAGCTCCTCAATAAAAAAGGTATCATCATTATTCCTGATGCCTTCGCCAATGCAGGTGGCGTAACCGTCTCCTATTTCGAATGGATCCGAAACATTTCACATATTCGACTTGGCCGCATGCAAAAACGTCATGATGAAACTCAGGGCCTACAAATGGCCGCCATGCTGGAAGAACTCACTGGTTCAAAAATTTCCGATAGTTTTAAAAAAACCGTAGCACATGGAGCCGATGAACTAGATCTAGTACGCTCCGGTCTCGATGACACCATGCGAACCGCCTACCAGCAGATACGAGAAACTCTATTGAGTAATGAAAATATTCATGACTTCCGCACTGCCAGTTACGTTACCTCGATCACCAAGATCGCCCGTTCCTATCTGGATGTCGGTATTTACTAAAGCCTTTCAGCGACCCGCGGCAACGTAAATAATTCCTGCCATATCTCTACAGCGTGGTGTCACAAGTTGTGTGACACGTTAAAATCACGCCCATGATTCAATTTAAAAACCTCAGCCTGCGACGCGGCGCCAAATTACTCTTCGAGCAGGCCAGTTTCCAGATCCACCCCGGACAGAAAGTCGGCATCACCGGCGCCAATGGCACCGGCAAATCCAGCCTGTTTGCCCTGATTCTCAACCAGCTGCACGCAGATCTGGGTGACTGTCTTTATCCTAAAAACTGGGTGATTGCCCACGTCGCGCAGGAAACGCCTGCGGATGAACGCAGTGCTATCGAATACGTGCTCGATGGTGATGTCGAGCTGCGCAAAGTCGAAGCCGACCTCGCTGAAGCTGAAGCCAGTAACGATGGCCTGAAACTCGCCAGCCTGCACAGCCATTATGACAACATCAGCGGTTACACCGCACGCAGCCGCGCCGGACAACTGCTATACGGTTTAGGTTTTAAAGCCGGTGATGAAAATCGCGCGGTTAAAGAATATTCGGGTGGCTGGCGCATGCGCCTGAATCTGGCCAAGGCCCTGATGTGCCGATCGGATTTGCTGCTACTTGATGAGCCGACCAACCATCTTGATCTCGATGCTGTCATCTGGCTGGAAAACTGGCTGACCAATTATCCGGGCACGCTGTTATTAATTTCACACGACCGTGACTTTCTCAACAATGTCACCAGCCACATCGCCCATCTGGAACACAAGCGCGTCACCCTCTATACCGGTAACTACACGGCTTTCGAGCGAATTCGCGCCGAGCATCTGGCCAACCAGCAGGCCGACTACGAAAAACAGCAACGCGAGATCAAACATATCCAGTCATATGTAGAACGCTTCCGCGCACAGGCGACCAAAGCCCGTCAGGCACAAAGCCGTCTGAAAGCGCTGGAACGCATGGAAGAAATTGCCCCGGCACATGTCGATTCACCGTTTCATTTTTCCTTACTGGAACCTGAAAAACGCCCGAATACGCTGCTACGCCTGGAAGAGGTTTCAGCAGGTTATGGCGACACCAGCATCATTACAGGCGTCGAGCTGATTATTACTCCCGGTGATCGCATTGGCCTGCTCGGCCCCAACGGCGCCGGCAAATCAACGCTGATTAAATTACTCGCCGGCTCATCGCTGGATGCTTCGATCAAAATTCAAAAAGGTCATCGCGAAGTTGGCAAGGAAACTAAAATCGGTTACTTTGCCCAGCACCAGCTGGAGCAGCTCCACCCCGAACATTCACCCGTCGAACATTTGAAGCAGCTCGATCCGAATGCACGCGAAGCCGATCTTAGAACACACCTTGGCGGCTTTGGCTTTTCCAACGATATGGCACTCAGCCCGGTGGCACCATTTTCAGGCGGCGAAAAATCACGCCTGGTGCTGGCCATGCTGGTCTATCAGCGCCCCAACCTTTTGTTGCTGGATGAGCCGACCAATCACCTTGATCTTGAAATGCGTCAGGCGCTCGCCACCGCCTTGCAGGACTTCAGCGGTGCCATGGTTATCGTCTCGCATGATCGGCACCTGTTGCGTGTCACCTGTGACCAGCTCCTGCTGGTGCACGACCGGTGCGTCAGTGAATTCCCGCTCAGCATGGATGACTATCCAAAATGGCTGAGTGATCAAAACAAACTAGTGCAAAAAGCCGACGATACAACCTCTGCCATCTCCAGTCCCGAGGCCAACAATGCCGGCGCCAAGAAAGACAAAAAACGTCAGGAAGCCGAGCTGCGCAAGAAACTGCAGCCGCTCGCCAGCAAGGTAAAAAAAGCCGAAGCCGCACTCGACAAACTCCATGCCGAGCAAAGCCAACTGGAACAGCAGCTCGCCGACCCTGAGATTTACTCTGAACAAAACCGAAAAAAACTACAGGACTGCCTGCTCAGCAAAGCCGATATCGATAAACGCTGTGAAGCCATCGAAGAAGAATGGCTGGAAGCTAGTGAAGCCCTGGAAGAACTGAGCAACAGCCTGTAAGTTTAACGGCATACGGCCTACTGACTGGTAGCTTTTAATCCCCCCGGTTTATAGCGTTTTAGCGGGAACATTCATGTTAGAATCCTGTCCCACAACTGCTATGTTTACAAACAGCGCTAGACTGGAGATGACAATGTCTGAAGTTCAATTTAACAAACAACTCTCTAATGAAATTAATGTTTCACCGGAGGCGATAAAACAACTACTGGCTATTACCGAGTCGGAAGAAGGCGTCAATGGCGTACGTATTTTCGTATCTGGCGGTGGTTGCAGCGGCATGACTTATGGCATGACCTTTGTTGACCGTCCTACTGAATATGACTGTGAATGGGAAAAAGATGGCCTGAAAGTGTACGTTGACGCGGTTGCCATCGGCTACCTGAAAGGCGTCGAAATCGATTACCAGACACAGGGCGCCAGCGCCAGCTTTGTCTTCAAAAATGTCTTCGCCCAGACAGGTGGCTCCGGCGGCTGTGGTGGCTGCGGCTCTTCAAGTGGTGGTGGCGGTGGTTGCGGTTAATTCTAACCATTATCACTAATACAAAATAAAACCCTGATTCCCGCCGCGTGCGGGAATCATTGCTTTTATGCACGGCAATAGCGTAAAACCTGCCTCTATGAAACAACGATTCCTGCTCATCGCCCAGCCCCATAGCTACCGCATCGCACCTTACATCAAGGCCGCGCAACGCATGGATCTGGAAGTGCTGATCGCCTCCAAAGGCCAGCACTCTCTCATTACAGAAGTCCACGCCGGCTTACACATTGATCTTGATGATAAGCCTGCCGCATTACAAACCATGCTCACCGAAGCAAACAGATTTCCTTTTGCAGGCGTTCTTGGCAGCGATGACAGCACCGTTGAATTAGCTGCCAGTGTGGCAGCCAAGCTGGGATTACCGCATAACCCGCCAGCAGCAGCACGTATCTCCTGCCGTAAAGACCTGGCGCGCGCGCACCTGGCGCTGGGTGGCTGTGCCGTGCCAATTCATTGCCTGATAGACTTGAGCAAAGCCATCGAAAAACAGATGGCAGGACTGCCATGGCCCTGTGTCATCAAACCCCTGAACCTGTCTGCCAGTCGCGGCGTGATTCGTGCCAACAACCCGCAGGATTTTATCGATGCATGCACACGTATTAAAAAAATCATTGCGGGTGCGGCAGATGAATTTGAACGCAACCACGTGCTGATCGAAGATTATATCGACGGCATCGAAATCGCCTATGAAGGTTATTTAAAAAATGGCGAGCTGCACAGCCTCACTATCTTCGATAAACCTGAACCACTCATCGGCCCCTATTTCGAAGAAACCATTTATGTCACACCTTCCCGACTTGAAGTTACATTGCAAGAAAGTGTCAAACAGACCGTGCAACAAGCGTGTGATATCTACGGACTAAAAACCGGCCCGGTGCACGCAGAATTACGCATCGATAAAAACAATAAACCGTGGATACTCGAAGTCGCCAGCCGCACCATCGGCGGTGACTGTGCACGCACACTCGACAGCGACAATGGTTTTAACATTGAAGAACTGACCATCTCCTTAGCCATGAACAGGGACTATCAAACCAGCAAGGATGAAAGCTATCGTGGCGTAATGATGATGCCGATCAGACAGGGCGGCATCCTGCGTCGTGTTGAAGGCCTGAGCGAAGCCAGGAGCATTGAACATGTAGAGAGCGTTGACATTATTATTCAGGAGGGCAATGAGTTAACTCCTCTCCCCGAAGGTAATCAGTATCCCGGCTACATCTTTGCGCGTGCACAGTCACAAAAAGAAGTCATTCATGCCCTACAGACCTCTTTCTCCAAAATTAATTTTGTTGTTGCACCTGTTATCCGTTAACAACTTTTTATCCAATAGCTAATTGAGGAAATATAAATAAAAAACAATCACGAAACTTGTTAGCTATTTTTTATTGAATAAAAAATTTTCAAGCTAATATGGTTCATATAGCCATTTTAATTATTTTACATAATTCGTAATCACAAAGTAGATAAAGGCAGTTTTACATCTAATTAATTCTCCTGACTTTACTCAATTTGAAGAATCATCTCATATAGTGTATGGTGTTGTGACTCATTTATGGGCAATTCAAAAGAACAAATAGATCGGCAAATAGAACTTCGTCCTCCGTCAGCCACTGATGGCGCCGCTGTGTCCCGCCTGATCAGTCATTGCCCGCCGTTAGACACAAATTCCATGTACTGCAATTTATTGCAATGCACACACTTTTCCAGCACCTCAGTCGCCGCTATAGAGAACGATAAACTGGTTGGCTTTATTTCATGCCACGTAATACCCGAACGCAAAAACACGCTCTTTATCTGGCAGGTTGCTGTCTGTGATAAAGCGCGTGGACAGGGGTTGGCAAGTCGTATGTTAAAACATATTCTCGATCGATCACTCTGCGAAGAGGTGAACTATCTGGAAACAACCATCACCGAATCCAATCAGGCCTCGTGGTCTTTATTTAAAAGTCTTGCGAAAAAACTGAATTCTGAACTGAATACATCTGTCATGTTTGACTGTGACAAACACTTCTCCGGTGAGCACGACACAGAACTACTGGCTCGTATCGGACCGTTTAATTATCACACTGTAGAATGACAAATAAGAGACACTTATGAAAGTATTTGATGAAATCGAATCTGAAGTACAAAGTTACGCACGATCTTTTCCGCGCGTCTTCAATAAAGCGCAGGGTGAATTTCTCTACGACGAAGATGGCAAGCAGTATCTGGATTTTCTTGCTGGCGCCGGTACTTTAAACTATGGTCATAACAATCCTGTATTTAAAAGGAAGTTACTCGAATACATTCAGGCAGACGGTATTACCCACGGCCTTGATCTGCACACCAAAGCCAAGCGTGAATTCCTGGAGACCTTCTATGAAAAAATTCTCAAACCACGCAATCTTGATTATGTCATGCAATTTACTGGCCCAACAGGAACCAATGCGGTGGAGGCAGCATTAAAGCTGGCACGTAATATAAAAGGTCGCGAACATGTTATTGCATTCACTAACGGTTTTCATGGCGTTAGCCTTGGAGCATTAGCGGCTACGGGTAACTCACATCATCGTGGTGCTGCCGGCGTCAGTCTCAGCGGCACTTTTCGCATGCCTTATGACGGCTATCTTGGAGATGATATTGACACCACTGCTTATCTGGAAAAAGTACTTTCAGATTCGAGCAGCGGTGTTGATTTACCAGCTGCCGTCATCGTTGAAACGGTGCAGGGTGAAGGTGGCATCAACGTAGCCAGTTTTGAATGGCTGAGAAACCTTGAAGTGGTGTGCAGACGACATGATATTTTATTAATTATTGATGATATACAGGCAGGTTGTGGTCGTACCGGCACCTATTTCAGTTTTGAAGAAGCTGGTATCAAACCCGATATTGTTACCTTGTCTAAATCACTGGGTGGATACGGCACGCCATTTGCCGTAGTACTTATAAAACCTGAACTTGACCAGTGGAAGCCCGGTGAGCATAACGGTACATTTCGTGGTAACAATTTTGCTTTTGTTACAGCCAAATCCGCCATCGACGAATACTGGTCTAATAATGATTTTTCTGAAGAAATTAAACGCAAAGGCGAATATATTGCTCAGCGCCTTGCCACCATCGTAGAAAAATACGGCGAAGGGAATTTCACAACTCGCGGCCGTGGCATGTTCCAGGGTCTCAACTGTATCAATGGAAACATTGCGGGAAAAATCACTCATAATGCTTTTCAGAATGGCCTGATTATCGAAACCAGTGGCGCCGATGATCAGATTGTGAAATTTTTATGCCCGTTAGTCACCTCGGATGAAAATCTGAAAAGAGGCATTGATATCGTTGAACAGGCAATTAAAGAAGTGTGCGCAAAAGAAGACTCCATTCCTGGTGAATCCGACTACTTTGATAATGCTCGTATGCATGCTTAATTTAGCCATTCTCCTTCTGAAAACTATTAACATACATATCTTAAAACTATGATCGTTAGAAAATTACAGGAAGCCGAATCGACATCGCGTCGAGTCATTTCGCCTGATGGCCACTGGGAAAGTACTCGCATGTTATTGAAGAATGACAACATGGGATTTTCTTTTCATATCACCACGATTTTTAAGGGCGCCGATTTTACAATGCATTATAAAAATCATCTTGAATCGGTTTATTGCTTGTCTGGCTCAGGCGAAATCGAAAATCTAGATGATGGGAAAACTCACCCCATTGCTGAAGGCACGCTTTATATTCTGGACAACCATGACAGACATATTTTACGCGCTTTTAAGGAAATGAAAATGGCCTGTGTATTTAACCCACCGCTCAATGGTAACGAAGTACATAATGCTGAAGGTGCCTATGAACTGATCTAAGTGAATATATCTCAGACAGTAACTACATTATTGAACAACACTTATACAGACTCATATGTAGAGGCTAATTTTACTTCTGTTATTAGTTTTACCTACTCAGATCATTGCCACATCGGTTACTAAGCAGAACACCGATCAACAGGACGAAGCGATTATTATCTCGACAAACCACTCTACACTCCCTTTGTAGATCGCTAGATGTACTCAAAGCTCTGCACATCGGGCTACAAAACCAGCAAGCACGATTTACTGGTCTCTTTGCTACGACCGAGCTAGCCTTTTCTTGCCATACCATTAATTATTCACCAGCACTGTGAATAATATTTTCTATATCATTGGTGTCGCAGCCTACATACGCGCTTTGGATTGATATTTATAGATCAGATACTGACGATTAACGAAGAATACCCTTCTAGCTATTAGCAGCACACATGAACATACTCAACAACATGTTATCAATACATGTAGCGAGGCTTTATCCAAACTTAGGTTTGTGATTGCAGCCGTATTACGGATAAGGTAAAAAATATAAAAATTAAATCATTTATTCAATTATTACGCAGGATTAAAAAATTGTATTCCTGACAGATATAAAAGTAAAACAACAACCTCATGGATTGTTTTTTTTAATCGCCATTATAAATTGCTAACACTACATCGATACTGATTCTCATTAACACTTATTAAATAATGCTTTCTTGACCTATGTCAACAAATAGACTTAATCACACTTAATTAGAAATAATTATTTGCCACAAGATCATCTCTTACTGTATAAAAAAACATAAATGTAACAAAAAAAACAAAGTTTATAGATTAATTCTATATTACATAACACCTGAGGCTTAGCCATCTGCCCCGATAATGAGGATAACCTTATGATAACTAACAATATTGTTGGACAACTAAAGAAACTGGGGACAGTCATTATATCCAGCTATCTTTTTATAATTTCTCCTGTACACGCTGGCGATATAACTGGCAGCGTACATGACTTTTCAGATGGAACCTACAAAGGTGGTTCGACATATACCTGGAATACCTCCGGTGAATTGTGCGTGGTTTGTCATACACCACATGCATCAGATACAAGTGTAACTGTAGCGCCATTGTGGAATCATTCACCATCGACATCGACTACTTATAATTTGTATACATCAAATACTCTAACTGCAACAGTTGGGCAGCCTACAGGGGTCTCTGTTTTATGTTTATCATGTCATGATGGATCAGTTGCCGTAGATTCCTTTGGCGGTGCTACAGGAACAAACATGATAGACACTATCAATGCCGCTGCAAATATAGGTGAGGATTCGGCCGGAACAGGGAACCTGAAAAATGACCATCCTATTTCATTTACATATGATGCAGCTCTGGCAACAGCAGATGGGGGCTTATTTGATCCTTCAAAAACTGTAACTACCGGTGGTGGAACACGAACTCGTACAGGTACAATTACGGCAACAATGTTATCGGGAGGCACCGTACAATGTACAACCTGTCATGATGTGCATAATAATTATGTAAACACCACTGACACTGACCCCAAGCTTCTTCGAATAGCCAGATCAGGCAGCGATTTATGTTTAGCATGTCACGACAAATAATTATTTAACCAAATCGAAACAGGCCTCTTCATAGAGGCCTGCTTTTTTAGACAAAGCTGCATTCAATAGCTAATATAAAATAATCATACAAGTATTAGTTAAAAAAACAAAAATACCAAATAATACATAAATTTAGAATCAACTTAGTTGTTTTGCTTATAATAACCTGGATACCATCCTGTGACATAGAGTAAGTACTAAGCTAAACTTCAAGCCAACCAATCTGATTAAGCTGTAAAAGATATTATGCTGAACAATGTATTAAAGTTTTTATCGTATCTGTTACTAATCCAGTTGTTAATTGCCTGCAGTAACACCCCTGAAAAACCTGTTGATTTCGTTTTTTACCCACCACTCCCAGATACACCAAGAATTCAGTATTTAACCAGTTATTCTGGACCAGATGATCTAATTGAAGAAAAAAGTGCTTTTAATGCGTTCATCCTTGGTGCTGATGAAAAAAGAAACCCTGGCGTAACAAAACCCTATGGCGTGAGCATTAAAGACGGTGTTATTTATGTAGTCGACATTCGTAATTCAGGCTTTGCCACATTCGATCTAAAGCAGAAAAAATTTGATATAGTTCACGGCTCATTTGACGGCAGAATGATCAAACCAATTAATATATTTGTAGATAATGACAACAATAAATTTGTTACAGATATAAAAAGAAACATAGTTATTGTCTTTGATAAGAATAACGAGTTTTTAAAAACAATAGGTGATAGCAAATCATTTAAACCCTCCGATGTTCTGGTGGTTGATGAAAAAGTATTTATTTCAGACGTAAAGAATCATGCCATTCAAGTATATGATAAAAATACAACAGAAAAATTATATACCATTGATGGCAAAGACAGTAACGAAAATGGAATATTATACTACCCGACGAATATTGCACTAAGCCCGAACAATCATTTATATGTCAGTGCAACGATGAATTTTAATATTCAGGAATTCACTCTTGAAGGTAAATTTATCAGAAGCATAGGCCAGATTGGTGACAAACATGGTCAATTTACCAGACCAAAAGGCATCAACGTTGACAATGACGGGAATATCTATGTCGTTGACGCCTCATTCCAAAACGTACAAATTTTTAACAAGGACGGTGAAATATTAATGTATTTTGGTGAACAGGGTAATGCCAGCCACAACATCAATCTACCTGCCAAAGTTTTTATCGATTATGACAATGTCTCCTATTTTCAAAAATACGCCAAGCCCGGCTTCAAGTTAGAGTATATTATTCTTGTCACCAGCCAGTTTGGAAAAAGCAAGTTAAATGTATACGGCTTTGGCCAAATGCAGAACATAAATACTGACAACAAATCCAGCATTGTAGAATCAGATGTTGCCGTCCAATAAGATATTGGACATAAAACAGAGAGGGAGAATCTTCTTATATAAATATTCGGTATTTCTACAAATCGCTCTTATTATAATATCACTTAACCCCAGTATTTTACGGGCTGAAGAAATCACTTTTTTCAAAGTTTTAGATACGGGAGGAACACTATCGCTAAAATTTATTTCTGATAATCAGCAACTCATCAATCAGAACGCTGCCGCACAAAAGTACGAAAGACAACTTTGGCAAGAAGAATTATCATTAATCATGAAGAGTTATATTTATCACCCTAATTTTCTGACAATGAATTTTGGTGCTGGCTTTCTTTCTGATCAAACAGAATTTAATTCACCCGGTAGTAATTATGATACCCACCAACGATTAACTAATCTCTCAGCAAGACTTGATTTCTTATCTAAAAAACCAACTCCTTTCTCAGTTTATTATAATAAGACGAACACAAATATGCCTACAGGATTAACAGGCAGTTTTTTACTAGAACGCATAAGATATGGCGCAGAGACTGCACTACTAAGCCCACTCTCCCCTGTTACTATAAAACTTTCTGCATTCAGTGAATCTAATTATGGGCTTGGTGCCGGTCAAATAACCGATGAAACAACAGAACAAACCAAGCTCAATATGGACTATCCTTATGGGATGGGCAATTTCGTAAGACTAAGCCATCAGATCAATAACCGACTATCCAGATCAGGTAGTCTTCTTCTGCCAATTAATGAAAAGGAATCAAACAATACTGCCACTGATTTAAATACCAAAAATACATTTGGACCTGATCAGCAGATTCAACTTGTTAGTTATCTTGGGTACCAGATACAAGAAGAATTCCCTAAAATAAAAACATGGTTTTTCAGACCTAAGCTTGACTGGAAGCACAATGATAACTTCACGTCGTATTATACTTATGCGACGAATCATACTGATGAACAGGATAGAGAAACTGAAAACAGTTTAATAACAACCCGGTTAAATTATGCCAACGCCAAATTATTTAATAGCACTATCGGCCTTTCTCTTAATGACAGCAAAGCAACCGGTTTTGAGTTCAATGATAAAGGCGCTAGTTTCAGCCTTTCTAAAAGCATTAACGCCTCATACGGTAAATACGTGGTTTCTTACAATGCCAGCATAAACAACAGAGATCAAACTTCATTAGTAAGCCAAATTCCTGTTTATGGTGATGAATACATTCTTAATGGTATTACTCGAGAAAATATCAAACAGGAAAATATTGATATAACCACTATAACTGTTTCAAACCTAACCCGCACACAGACATTTATTGAGGGTGTAGATTACAGCATTACAACTATTGGCACCCAGGCCTTTATAGAAAGACTTACTAGTGGCAGCATTGCTGATGGTCAAACTATTTTAATTGATTACAGTTATCTGACGGGTGGCACTATCAAATACAACCGTATGACACAGAACCTTAATATTAATTTATCTGTAAGCAAGAATTATAACTTTTATGTTAATTTGTATCAGTCCAAACAAGATCTCAAAGAAGGAATTTCTACGATTCCGCTAAATTCCTATAATGGTTTAATATTGGGATTAGAAGTAGACAGGCCGATACAAAAAGAAATAACCATTGGTGGTGCGATTATTGCGCAGCAACATAATGACGATAATAATCCTTATAACAAACAAAGTATTGATGCATTTATTAGATTGCCATTACCAGCTATGATAACTCTAAAACTTAACAGTGGCTGGTTATTAATTGATAATGAAAATTCAGAAGAAGATGTTGATAAAAAATTATTAGGCCTTCATCTTCTGGCCAGACCCTGGTTGATGACTAGAGTGTCCTTTGATTCTTCGTATTCAACGGATACAGGGGGGTCAATGGAACGCGTATCACTTTCCAACAGCCTGAACTTTGACTGGAATTATCGGCAACTTAGTTATAGAGCTACCGTAAAACATCAATCTGAGGAGCAAGGCGTTATTGAACGCAATAACTGGTCTATTTACATGCAGCTGCAAAGGGCATTTTAATTGAAGAAACTACCAATCAACAATTATATTTACCGTAACAGGTTATTATGGCTTCTCAGCTTACTTCTTGTTAGTAGCTGCAGCCTACTTAACTCACCGAGTCAAATAAAGTCTCCAGACCCCATATATTGGCCTGCAAAACCTAACAAACCTGTCATTCAATATTTGGGGGAATTCAGAAATTCTGGCGATCTTAAAATCACCCAGAGCTTATGGCGTCGATTTGTTGAGTTGTTTGCAGGTGAAAAAGACACTCATCTAGTTAAACCCATGGCAGTTGTGACGGATTCACAAGGTGTTATTTATGTTGCTGATCCTGGCGCAAGAGGTGTACACCGTTTTGACCAACTCAATCAGTCTTATGCACTTATCCTGCAAAAAGATGACCGCCCGCTACCCTCCCCTGTAGCATTATTATTGGACAATCAATCTAATCTGATTATTTCTGACTCGAAATTAGCAGCATTATACAAAGTAAATAAAGGGGAAACTGTCGCAAAAAAATTTATTACAGAAGCTCAATTTAAACAACCTACTGGACTAGCCGCCGGCAATAATAATTTTTATGTGGTCGATACCACGGAACATAAAATATTTAACTTAAACTTTAATGGCCAATTAATTAATCAGTTTGGACACAGAGGTATTGCCGATGGTGAATTTAATTATCCGACTATGCTTACTTTAAGCAATAACCAGTTACTGGTAGCCGATTCACTCAATTTCCGTATCCAGAGATTAGATAGTCATGGTAAATTTATAAACAAATTTGGCAAGCAAGGAGATGCCACCGGTTATCATTCAAGGCCCAAAGGCATAGCCACTGATAAGGACCAGAATATTTATGTTGTCGATGGCCTCTTTCATACTGTGCAAATATTCGATAATGCTGGCAATTTTTTAATGAATTTTGGAGAACAAGGACAGGCTGCCGGACAGTTCTGGTTACCAACCGGTATATCAATTGATCCTCAACAAACTATTTACATTGCTGATTCATACAATCAAAGAATTCAGATGTTTCGTTTTCTGGGAGCAGAACAATGAAGCTATTATTAGTTATTTCTGGCTTGATTAGCATTGCCATTTCTAGCAGTCTATTCGCTGGCATTGTCAATACTAAACACAATCTCTCAACCAGCGGCACTGGCGCAATCAAAGCCATCGATGGTGAAGGTGAAATATGTGTTTTCTGTCACACCCCTCATAATGCCGATCCTGTGGCCCCACTCTGGAACAGAAACTCACCAGGAGGCCCATACACTCCTTACAACAGTACAACGCTTATAGGTGCTCCCGGCCAACCCACAGGCTCATCAGTACTGTGCTTAAGCTGCCACGACGGCACTATCGCACTGGGCGAGGTTTTGAGCCGTACTACAGATATCACGCTTAATCAAACATACATGCCAGTAGGTGCGACTCGTTTGGGTACCGATTTATCTGATGACCATCCCGTATCATTTGCCTTTACCAGCACACTTGCATCAACCCGAGGCGAACTGGTTGATCCATCGACGCTAACTGCCGAGGTTAAACTTGACGCCAATGGTGAAATGCAATGCACCAGTTGCCACAATCCTCATATAGATACCAATGAAAAATTTCTGGTGAAATCAAATACGGCTTCCGCGTTATGCACCACCTGTCATACTAAAAATTACTGGTCAGAAACTTCTCATAGTACCGATGCGGCGACCTGGAACGGTACTGGTGCCGACCCCTGGCCACATACTACTGAAACCACTGTTGCTAACAATGCCTGTGAAAATTGTCATCGCCCACATACCGCGGGCAATGCAGAGAGGATTCTGAATTATACAGTTGAAGAAACCAATTGTTTGATTTGCCATAATGGCAATATTAACAACCCAACTGCAATTCAAAATATCGAGGCTGAATTTAACAAGGTTGGCAGTATTCACCCAATTACAGTTACAACTGGCATTCATGATGCTGCCGAAACTAATATAGTCAACACAAAGCATGTAGAATGTTTTGATTGTCACAACCCGCACGCCGCCAATGCGACCAATCCATTGAATGGCGCACGAGGCGCTGATATTAATGGCGCTGACCTTACTGCAGTTAATTATCCACAGGAAGTTTGCTACCGTTGCCATGGCGATAGCGCAAGCATCAATGCTCCTCTTGGAATAACTACAAGGATGCTAATACAGACAAACACGCGACTTGAGTTTAATTCTGGCAATAGCCTATCCTACCATCCAGTGTCGACAGCAATTACAGATACAACTACAGTTCCCAGCCTGATTACTGGGTCAGTTCCATTAGCACTGGGTGGAACCGTAGAACATGGCAGCACAATCAGCTGCCTTGATTGTCATAACAACGACCAGAACCCCAATAATGGCGCGGGTGGAACAGGCCCCAGAGGCCCACATGGCTCTGCAAACAGTCGATTACTGGAACGTAACTACAACACAATCGACTCAACCACAGAGAGCGCCACACAATACGCCATGTGCTACAAATGTCATAATCGAACCAACATTCTCGGTAAAGACGGTATTGCTGGTTATGAATCTTTTCAACGCCACAACTTTCACATTACAGGCTCAGGGGCAAGATTCCAGGCTAACTTAAGTACCCCCTGCAATGTTTGTCATGACCCTCACGCCAGTGGTTCTCAGAAAAAACTGATCAATTTTGATACCAGTATAGTAAATACAAACAGTAGCGGACTACGTGAATTTAGATATGATGCCACAAGAGGACAATGTTATCTTAGTTGCCATGGAGAACAACATACACCCTGTGGATACGATCGTAGCACTGGCACTGTATGTGGCCCCTGCCTTAATAATGGTGGGGGTGGCGGTGGCGGTGGTGGCGGCGGTGGTGGCAGTGCTTGTAC
>JAOUNI010000052.1 GCA_029881035.1 Gammaproteobacteria bacterium
ATGGGTCATATCGAACTGGCGCGCTGGGCCGATGCGATATTGATTGCCCCGGCCAGCGCCAACTTCATCGCCAAACTGGCTCAGGGCCGCGCCGATGATTTACTCAGCACGATCTGTCTCGCCAGTAAAGCGCTTCTGGCTTTTGCCCCGGCGATGAATCAGGCCATGTGGCATAACACGGCAACACAGACTAACTGCAAAACCCTGCGCCAGCGTGGCCTGTTGCAATTTGGCCCGGCCAGTGGCGAACAGGCCTGCGGTGACGTCGGTGAAGGCCGCCTGCTGGAAGTGCCCGAGCTGATTGATCAGCTCGCCAACTGTTTCGAGCACGGTGAACTGCAGGGTGTGAACGTCATGATTACCGCCGGGCCGACTTACGAGCCGATCGACCCGGTACGTTTTATCGGCAACCGCAGTTCCGGCCGTATGGGCTATGCGCTGGCCGAAGCCGCACGCGAAGCGGGTGCCACCGTCACCCTGATCAGCGGCCCCTGCCAGCTGTCCACGCCCGACAAAGTCAAACGCATTGACGTTGAAACCGCCAAACAAATGCACAAAGCCGTTTTTGATCATTTGCCGCAGTGTGATATTTTCATCGCCGCCGCCGCGGTGGCTGATTACCGCCCGGTAGACAGCTACGATCAAAAATTGAAAAAAAACCAGGGCTCACTCACGCTGACATTGACACGTAACCCGGATATTCTGAGCGACGTTGCACACGCTGCCAGCCGACCCTTTGTTGTTGGCTTCGCTGCAGAAACAGAGAATCTTGAACAAAATGCGCGCGATAAACTGACCAGAAAGAATCTGGACATGATCGCCGCTAATCTTGTCGGCCAGGCAAAGACGGATAAACAGGACATCGGCTTCAACAGCGAATACAATGCCCTGCAGATTTTCTGGGCGGCCGGTGGCACTTCACTGGAGCTAACGCGTAAAAGTGTGCTGGCTCGCCAGTTAATTCAACTGATTATTAACCACTATAAGATCCATAAAAAAGATGAAAAAAATACAGCTTAAAATTCTGGACGACCGTATTGGCAAAGAAATTCCTCTGCCCGCACATGCCACTGAAGGCTCAGCCGGTATGGACTTACGCGCCTGCATAGACAAAACCATGGTACTGAACCCGGGTGATACCGAACTTATCCCTACCGGCATCGCCATTCATATTGCCGACTCCAAACTGGCAGCTACTATTTTGCCTCGCTCGGGCCTGGGTCATAAACATGGCATCGTGCTGGGTAACCTGGTTGGACTGATTGATTCAGATTATCAGGGCCAGTTATTTGTTTCATGCTGGAATCGAGGCAATAAAAATTTCACTATCGAAGTCGGTGACCGTATCGCACAACTGGTTTTTGTTCCCGTGGTACAGGTTGATTTTGATGTAGTTGAAGAATTTGATGCCAGCGACCGTGGTGAAGGCGGTTTTGGCCACTCTGGCTCAAAATAAAATACAGAACAAAAAATCATTATGACTATTAGCGAAGATATTTTCCGTGCCTACGACATTCGTGGGATTGTAGAAACTGCGCTCACTCCTGATGCGGTTCGTCAGATTGGACAGGCATTTGCCACCAAAGCGCGCAATCAAAACCAAGCCACGGTGGTCATTGGCCGCGATGGCCGTCTATCCAGTCCGATGCTGTCACAGGCATTGAGTGAAGGTTTACGCGCTGGCGGTTGCGATGTAGTTGATGTCGGCATGGTACCGACACCGGTTTTATATTACGCCACGCACAAACTGGAAACAGGCACCGGTATTATGATTACCGGTAGTCATAATCCACCGCAATACAATGGCCTGAAAATGCTGATTGCCGGTAACACTATGTACGGCGATGACATCAAAACGTTATATCAGCTGATTGTCGATAACAAGCTCGCAACCGGCACAGGCAGCTACCGCGAAGAACCTGTCGTTGCTGATTATATTGAACGGATTGTTTCCGATATCAAACTCGCTAAACCTATGCGTGTCGCACTAGATTGCGGCAACGGCGTAGCCGGCGTTCTGGCCACCGAGTTATTCACCCGACTCGGCTGCGAAGTCACTGAATTATTCTGTAATGTGGATGGTACATTTCCTAATCATCATCCCGATCCTTCCAAACCTGAAAACCTGGAAGACCTGAAAAAATCTGTTGCTGATAATAAACTGGATCTCGGCCTTGCCTTTGATGGTGATGGTGATCGTGTTGGTGTCATTGATGATAAACAGAAAGTCATCTGGGCCGACCGTCAAATGATGTTATACGCAGCCGACGTACTGGAAAGAAAACCGGGGGCGTTAATTATTTTTGATATTAAGTCCAGCACTAATCTGGAAAAAGTCATTACCCAACTCGGTGGCGAACCACTGATGTGGAAAACTGGGCATTCCTTCATCAAAGCTAAAATGAAAGAATCTGGCGCTGAACTTGCTGGTGAAATGAGCGGCCACATTTTCTTCAAGGAACGCTGGTATGGTTTTGATGACGGCTTATACAGTGCCGCACGTATGCTGGAAATTCTCAGCAAACGTGATGAAATTGCATCTGATGTATTTGCATCGCTGCCCGATAGTTTCAATACTCCTGAACTTCAAATCCAATTCGAAGAAGGTGAACATTACAAGTTCATGGAAAAATTTAAACAGGATTCAGACTTTGTCGGTGCCAATATTTCAACCATCGATGGCATGCGCGTGAATTATGCTGATGGCTGGGGGTTAATTCGCCCTTCCAACACCACGCCCTGCCTGGTATTGCGTTTTGAAGCTAACACCAAAACAAAGCTGGAAGAAATCCAAAATACTTTCAGGCAGCAATTACTCAAAGCTGACAATACCCTAACACTACCTTTTTAAATGTTTGCGATCAGGGACTTCCATCCCTGATCGCAAACAGGCAGAATAAAACAAAGTTTTAACCATTAACTCTCTGGAGCTATTGTGGAAACCAACGTCAACAATGTTGCCCATGTTCTTTCTGAAGCCTTACCTTACCTTCAGAATCTGAACAATAAAACCATCGTAATCAAATTTGGCGGTAACGCCATGATTGATGAAAAACTAAAAAACAGTTTTGCGCGCGATATTGTTTTACTGAAACAGGTGGGTGTCAATCCAGTCATCGTTCATGGCGGCGGCCCGCAGATTGGACTTCTACTGGAAAAAATTGGTAAAAAATCAGAATTTATTAATGGCATGCGTGTTACCGATAGCGAAACCATGGATGTGGTTGAAATGGTACTCGGCGGTCTGGTTAATAAAAGCATCGTCAGCCTGATCAATAAAAATGGCGGCCGGGCTGTTGGCCTGACCGGTAAAGATGGCGGCCTGATTCGTGCCAAGAAAATGCACATCACCAGGAAAACACCTGAACTGGAAACTTCAGAAATTATCGACCTGGGACACGTGGGCGAAATCACTTCTATTGATCCATCATTGATTGTGACACTGGATCAGGGTGACTTTATTCCTGTCATTGCCCCTATCGGTGTTGGTGATAGTGCCATGTCCTACAACATTAATGCCGATCTGGTCGCTGGCAAAATAGCCAGTGTTCTGGGTGCTGAGAAATTATTATTATTAACTAATACACCGGGAATTCTGGATAAAAATCAAAATATTCTGACCGGGTTAACTATTGATGATATTGATAAGCTAAAAACTGACGGCACTATTTATGGCGGCATGCTGCCTAAAGTTGACTGCGCACTAGATGCAGTCAATTCAGGAGTAAAAACCGCCCATATTATTGACGGTCGTGTTGAGCATGCTGTTTTATTAGAGCTTCTCACCGACAAAGGCGTAGGTACATTGATAAAAAGTTAGTCCCACAAAGTCAACTTTTTAATTAACTACAACTACAAACCCAGTGCTTCTTTACGTCTAGCCTCACGTTCATCTTTAACACGTTGCTGATTGGCTTTTAGTTCACGAAAACGTTTGATATATGCAGCAAACTGTTCGTTGATGTCATGTTTCCTTTTTTCATGACTGGCAGCAACTTCCAGATATGTTTTCAACTGCTTTTCTTCATTTTTCATTTTATCGGAAATATTTTGTGGCACCTCATTGCCCGCAGCCTTAAGCCTTGTAATCTGCTTTTCTGTTGAATCCAGTTTGCGTTTAGCATCAGCGATAATAGATTCTGAAAGCTGCAACTGTGAGTCCACCGCATCAAGACGTGCTTTCAGTGCCGCATCCAGATCTCGCTCGGTAGTATAGGTATCCAGCAATACTCTATCCTGCTTGGCCTGTTCAATAGCGTGTTCTTTCTCTTCTTTTTCGATACGAGCACGCTTGAGCCTTTCCTTTCTTTGCTCCTCTGTTTCTTCTACTACTTCTTCATGCGTTTCTACTACTGCGCCCTGCTCATTTAATTCTTTATGCTCTTTATTTAAATACCGACTAGGTATTTGATCTCCAAAATGCGTGTTACCCTCTTCATCGACCCATTTGTACATCTTTGCCTGTACCGGCAGTGCGCAGATAATAAACATCAGAAAAAACGGTATTATTCTGTAATTCATAACAAAATCCTCGTAACATTATTCTTTAGAGTATAGGCACATATTTCAATGTGTCACAATGTTCGCCAATATCTTAACGAAAACATATGCAAATGTTCGAACAAATACTGATTTTTATCCTCTCATTGGTCGCTAATATTTTCTCGGCCCTATCCGGTGGCGGCGCCGGGCTAATTCAATTACCCGTACTAATATTTCTCGGTCTCCCCTTTGGCATTGCAGTTGCCACCCATAAAGTAGCCACAGTGGCGCTAGGTATTGGTGCGACTATTAGACATCTGAAAGAAAATCATCTTGAACGTCAGTTTGCCTTATTTATCGTTGGATCTGGTTTGCCCGGCGTTATTCTCGGTGCCAGCTTTATCCTTCAGGTACCCGATCGCATAGCAGAAATAGCACTCGGTATGCTCACGCTAAGCCTAAGCATCTATTCTTTTTTTTCACCTCAACTGGGGCAAAATTACAATCCTGCACACCGTAATGTTCGTGGCTATCTACTGGGAGGTATCGCGCTTTTCATCATTGGCATACTCAATGGCTCACTCACTTCGGGCACCGGTCTGTTCGTGACACTGTGGCTGGTACAATGGTTCGGTCTGGACTACAAACGTGCTGTTGCTTACACGCTGATACTGGTTGGCCTGTTCTGGAATGGCGCTGGCGCCATCACACTGGGTATTCTTGGTGAAATTCACTGGTTGTGGATACCGGCACTACTACTAGGCTCAGTAATCGGTGGCTATCTGGGCGCACATCTGGCCATCGTCAAAGGCAATAAACTGATCAAGCGTAGCTTTGAAATTGTGACCTTATTGATTGGCATTAAACTAATCATTGGGTAACAGGCACGCTCACCGCAGACACAAATAAAAGTATTATTCAAGTTTTATTCTGCATCTCTGCGGTGAATGCTTATATTCAAATACCATATTCATCCCGATAAGCTTTCATCGCATCCAGATGATCATTGAACTGCTCGTCCGACTCAAGGAAAGCAATCAGATCATCCATGGTAATAATACTACTCACAGGAATCCCATAATCATCCTGAACTTCCTGAACCGCCGATTTTTCAGACCGCCCTTTTTCCTGCCGATCCAGTGCAATCAGTACCGCTGATGCTTCTCCACCCTGTGATTTGATAATATCAACTGCCTCTCGAATCGCTGTACCGGCGGTAATTACATCATCAACGATCAATACTTTACCTTCCAGGGCTGCACCCACGATGCTGCCGCCTTCACCATGATCTTTGGTTTCTTTACGATTAAAGGCATATGGCTTATCAATACCATGATTAACCGACAGCGCTACCGCCAGCGATGAAACAAGCGGGATACCTTTGTAAGCAGGACCAAACAGGACGTCATATTCCAGTTTCAGTTCGACCAATGCCGAGGCATAACTTTTACCTAACTCAGACAGTGCATGCCCGGTATTAAATAGACCCGCATTGAAAAAATAAGGGCTGACTCTCCCGGATTTAAGTGTAAATTCACCAAAACGTAACACCTGATATTGAAGAGCGAGTCGAATAAAATGTTTTTTGTAATCTTGCATGATTTTGAGTACTTGTTGATAAAATCTGAGTCGGAGTATAAATGATTTGCCGCCCGAAAGCGGCACAAGCTGGTATCATAACCGCACTTATGAAAATTATCACTGCAAACACTAATGGTATCCGCTCCGCCGCTAAAAAGGGTTTTTTTGACTGGCTAAAAAAAGTCGATGCAGACGTGATCTGCATTCAGGAAACTAAAGCACAGGAGCATCAGCTCGAACACGAACAGTTCAAACCCGAAGGCTATTTCTGCCACTATCATGATGCCGAGAAAAAAGGCTATAGCGGCGTCGCCATCTATAGCAAGGTCAAACCGAAAAAAATTATCGAAGGTATCGGCTGGCATGACATTGATATCGAAGGCCGTTATCTGGAATTTCAGTATGAAAATCTGAGTATTATTTCACTATATATGCATTCGGGTTCGGCCAGTGAAGAAAGGCAGGCGGTGAAATTTGATTTCATGGAACGATTCATGCCCTATTTACAAAGCCTGCGCCGTAAGCGTCGTGAATTTATTATCTGTGGTGACTGGAATATTGCGCACAAGAATATTGATATCAAAAACTGGCGTGGCAACCAGAAAAACTCCGGTTTTCTGCCAGAAGAACGTGCCTGGCTGGATAAACTGTTTGGGGAAGTTGGTTACGTTGATGCTTTCCGTGTCGTCAATCAGGAAGAAGAACAATACACATGGTGGTCTAATCGTGGTCAGGCCTGGGCTAATAATACCGGTTGGCGTATTGATTATCAGGTGATCACTCCCAATCTGGCACCACTGGTAAAAAGCACCAGCATCTATAAAGAAGAACGTTTCTCTGACCATGCTCCTCTAATTGTTGATTACGATTTTAAATTGAGCTAACTTTTGGAACATACTCAACCAAAACTGGAACAACATAAAAAATCCTGGCTGCAGGTATTTTTTGCTCTCTTTACAGCGCGCATGCTTATCGCATTAATCATGGGATTTGCTGGCGGTCTGCCCCTGTTTTTAACATCAACTGTACTACAGGCCTGGATGACAGACTCAGGCGTAGATCTTGGCACCATTGGTTTATTTGCTTTAGTCGGTCTGCCCTATACCTTGAAGTTTCTCTGGGCCCCACTGATGGATCGTTACATACCATCCCTGCTTGGAAGGCGACGTGGATGGTTATTAATATGGCAAATTCTTCTTACCTCCGCTATCAGCCTGCTCGCCTTCTCAGATCCATCCAAACTACTATTAATGACAGCCATCGCAGCACTCCTGCTTAGCTTTTTTTCAGCCAGTCAGGATATTGTTATTGATGCTTATCGACGAGAATCATTAAGTGATGATGAACAGGGAATTGGTGCAGCTTTATATGTCAGTGGTTATCGCGTAGGCATCCTGCTTGCCACTGGTGGTGGCCTCATCATGGCCGATTTCATGACTTACCAAAGCGTTTACCTGATTATGGCCATGGCCATGGCCGCAAGTATTATTGCGACCTTAAGTGCACAGGAACCTGAAATGACTCACGGTCACCCGGACACATTGCGTGAAGCGGTAATTAACCCCTTTAAAGAATATTTCACCCGCAAACATGCCATTCTCATTCTACTCTTTATTTTTCTTTATAAAGTTGGCGACACCATGGCAAGTCAGATGACCATTCCCTTCTACCTTGAACTCGGCTTCAGCAAAATCGAAATCGGCTCCATCGTCAAACTATTTGGCTTCTGGGCCACCATTGCTGGCACCTTCCTCGGTGGCTTAATGATTATGCGCTTCGGCATTTTTTTCGGCCTGATGTGGTTTGGTTTTTTACAGGCAGCCTCTACCGCTGGCTTTGCTACTCTTGCATGGATTGGCTATAACCCTGTTGCCCTTGGTTTTGTAATTACTTTTGAAAATTTAAGTGCCGGCATGGGTACTGCTGCTTTTATCGGCTTCATGGCCAGCCTGACTGACAAACGCTTTACTGCTACTCAATATGCTTTGCTTACCAGCTTTATGGGTATGCCGCGTGTTTTCGCTGCTGCACCTACCGGATTTATGGCTGAAAGCATGGGTTGGGCGGGATTTTTTATCTTTTGCACTTTGATCGCCTTACCCGGATTGTTGTTACTGTACTGGCTAAATAAACGCTTACATACAGAATCATAAAATCTTAATCTATTTACTTTTAGATTTATGCAAACCTTGCCAACACTTCCATTAAGTTTATATATCCATATACCCTGGTGTATAAAAAAATGTCCTTACTGTGATTTCAATTCACACACCAGCAATAGTATCGATGAAAAAAAGTACCTCGAAGCACTCATGGCTGATCTTGATACTGAACTGGAATTAACCACAACACGCCCTCTGCAGAGTATATTTTTTGGCGGCGGCACACCCAGCCTATTTTCACCGAACACCATCCATAAAATTATTGAAGGCGCACATCAGCGTCTGACTTTTGATAATCAAATTGAAATAACCATGGAAGCCAACCCCGGTACTTTTGAACAAAAAAACTTTGCTGAATTTAAAACCGCTGGTATTAACCGATTATCTATCGGCATTCAAAGCTTCAATGATCAACACTTGAAAAACATTGGCCGTATCCACGATGCAGCCCAGGCTCTCGGTGCTATCAACACGGCACAGGAAGCCGGCTTTGACAATATCAATCTCGATTTAATGTTTGGACTGCCTGGTCAAAAAATAACGCAAGCGATCAATGATATTGAAATCGCCTGTAACCAAAATGTACAACATCTCTCTTATTATCAACTCACCATTGAAGCCAATACTTTTTTTCATGCCCATCCACCAGCTATTCCCAACATAGAAGACCTCTGGGATATGCAAATTCAATGTCATAATGTTTTATTAGATCAGGGTTTCCTGCAATACGAAGTCTCTGCTTTTTCAAAACCTGACCAGCAATGCCGCCATAATTTGAATTACTGGAACTTTGGTGACTACATCGGCATCGGTGCTGGCGCTCATGGCAAACTCACAAATTTATCGACAGGGGAAATTACACGTCGATGGAAACGCAGACACCCCGAAGACTATATGAAAAATGCCGTAAACGGCTCTCTATCAGGCCAATCTAAGATCAAACCAGATGAATTAATTTTTGAGTTTTTACTGAATGCATTACGTCTAAAAAATGGCTTTAGCTATGAAATATTTGAATATCATACCGGCCTCAGCAGAAATACACTTATCGAAGCCTGCCAAAATATAGACGCCGAATTATTGATCATTGGTGAATCAGGTATTCGTACCAGCGACCGGGGCTATCGCTTTCTGAATGATGTTCTAGAGCAGCTTATCTAAATGACTACTCTATTTCTGCTTAAACATATCCTGAATCATCTTATCCTGATCTGCCTGACGCTGATTTAACTGTTCCTGCATAGCCATTGAATCATCAACCATTTTTTTCATTCCTCCCGGTGAATAGGGGCTACCCAGGCTAAAAACCTGTGATTTAACCTCTTCCTCCTGCTCTTTTTCAGGAATTTTGACCGCATCCATGATATTAGTATTCGGAGACAACACGATTTTCTCTGACCCACCCCCTTCCTGAGGCGGTAAGTTGCTAAATTGTGTCACCCCGTACTCATCAACCCATTTATATACTTCAACTTTTTTATCGGTGACTACAGCACGTACATTTTTTGGTGTTTTACCGAATAGCTCATTATCAGCATCAGCTCCACCATTGCCAAAACCAAATTTTTGCGCCAGATCACCATCACCAAATAAGAACATGGGTAGCGTAACCATCACTATCAGTACAATGAACATAGAAATAATGGTCGATTTCATTTTTGAATCCTTTTTTATTCATTTTCAGCCGATACAGGCCCACAAACGCATTATGTCGTAAAGTCAGCATAATTTCATGGCAAATTTCGGTCAGGCTCTTGTCTGTGGCGCTAGTTACGAGTACAATTCAACGCCTTTTACAGATGGCATTCCAAGAGGAAGCTAACACATGAAACCAGAAATCCACCCAGCCTACCAAGCCGTTAACGTTACATGTAGCTGCGGAAACACTTTTACAACCGGCACCACCTACGGTAAAGACACCATGCTGATTGACGTCTGTGCTGAATGTCACCCTTTCTATACTGGCAAACAGAAAGTACTTGATTCTGCAGGCCAGATTGAGAAATTCAATAAGCGCTTTGGTGGCAAGAAATAATCCTTCAATGATTGTATTGAAGATGAAAAAAAGCGCCTCTCGGCGCTTTTTTTTGCTATATCTGCCTTGCCTAATCTATTTTTCCCCCAGTTTTCAATCTGCTCTAGCCATCGATCAGAGCTGTACTAGCCAGCACTATGATGAATCGGCCACCATTCAATATATCCATGATGGTGATACTGTAAAACTCCTTGATGGCCGAAAAATTCGCCTTATTGGTATCAATGCCCCCGAAATAGCGCATGATGAACACATGGACGAAGCTTTTGCTCTGCCTGCTCGTGATTTTTTAAGAACACTGTTATCGAAACACGATAATCGAATTAAACTGGTTTATGGACACGAAACTCAGGATCACTATCAACGCACACTAGCTCATCTTTTCTTGCCTGATGGCACCAATATTCAGGCACAACTGCTTGCATCCGGCCTGGTCAATGCAATCACTATTCCACCAAATGATCGTTTTTCCAACTGCTACCAGCTAATTGAGAAACAGGCTTTCTGCGAGAAAAAAGGTCTCTGGTCGGGCCAGATTCTAAAAGTCGCTGATCTCAAAGATTCCGTCACTGGCTTTCGCCTGTTAAAAGCAAAACTTATTAGTATGCAAACTTCAAACAAGGGTCTTTGGCTAATACTAGAACACGGTTTAAGCCTGAGAATTGCGACGCCAAATCAAGCTCTTTTTAATATGCAAAAACTACAATCAATGATCGGCCAGGTCGTGGTCGTCAGAGGCTGGCTGCAAAACAAAAAATATCCTAAAGCAGGTGAACGATTCTATATGGAAATCAAACATCCTTCGGCTATAGATGAAGAAAAAATTGCACTGAAATGCTAAAATCACAACTTTTCGACTCCATCCAACCATTGAAGAACTATGCCTAATCGATACAAACAACAAGCGCTGGACTACCATTCACAGCCTAAGCCCGGAAAAATTGGTACTGCCATCACCAAACCCTGTGATACTCAGTACGACCTGTCACTGGCTTATACACCTGGAGTTGCCGAGCCTTGTCGATCTATCGCCCGTGATGAGTCCGAAGTTTATAACTATACCTCCAAAGGTAATCTGGTTGCAGTGATCAGTGATGGCACCGCAGTGCTAGGCCTCGGCAATATTGGCCCCTCCGCCAGCAAACCGGTCATGGAAGGCAAGGCGGTCTTATTTAAAGCTTTTGCAGACATCGACGTCTTCGACATTGAAGTAAAAGCTGATTCCTCAGAAGATTTCATCAAAACTGTGCGCAATATTGCACCGACTTTTGGTGGTATTAATTTAGAAGATATAGCAGCACCTGCCTGTTTTGAAATCGAAAGCGCCCTGATCGAACAACTCGATATCCCCGTTTTCCACGACGACCAGCACGGCACCGCCATCATCATTGCGGCCGCCATGATTAACGCACTGGAACTGCAACACAAAAAAATTGAGCATGCGCGTGTAGTCTGTCTCGGTGCTGGCGCTGCCGGCATTGCCTCAATGAAACTGCTTCAGGCATTGGGTGCCAAACCCGAAAACCTGTATATGATCGACCGCAAGGGCATCATCCATACTGGCCGAGATGATCTCAATAAATACAAACAGGAATTTGCCGTTGAAACCGAGTTACGCACACTGGCCGATGCCATGAATGGCGCCGATGTGTTTATCGGTGTTTCCGGTCCTGATCTGCTCAGCTCCGAGATATTGGCCAGCATGGCTGAAAATCCGATCGTTTTTGCTTTATCCAATCCTGACCCGGAAATATTGCCCGAGCTGGCTCACCTGACCCGTGATGATCTAATTATGGCAACAGGTCGTAGCGACTACCCTAACCAGGTTAATAATGTACTCGGCTTCCCCTATATATTCCGTGGCGCATTGGATGTTCGCGCCACCTGTATCAATCAGGAAATGCAGCTGGCCGCTGTCCATGCTCTGGCTGACCTGGCTCGTGAACCGGTTCCTGCTGAAGTGTTGCAGGCCTACAAACAGGACGCCATGTTCTTTGGCAAGGATTACATTATTCCCAAGCCTTTCGATCCGCGCCTGATTGACACCATTCCGCAGGCAGTAGCAAAAGCCGCTGTAGCTAGTGGCGTTGCCCAAAAACTACCCGCTCAAAAAATACAATCAGAAGCTGGCTGAACACGAGCTCTGAAGTGTACCTAAAAAACCACTCCATATCGGAGTGGTTTTTTTATGCTTGATTAAGTCACAATAATGTCAGAATTATCTTAAGCTCATAGCCAAGTATTCTAACCTTTACATAAAGGAGTGCCAGATGAACAAAATTAGTATCGTAGGCGCAGGTCGTGTTGGTGAAGCTGCAGCGCAGTTTATCGCTTCCAAGGACATGTGCCGTGAAATCGCACTGATAGATATTCGTGAAGGGGCAGCTGAAGGTGTTGCGCTCGATATTCAGGAAGTTTCTCCCTTACTCAAATACGACACGCGTTTGTATGGTGGCACCGACTATTCTCTTTTAAAGGACTCCAACCTGATCATTATCACCGCTGGCCTGCCACGCAAACCCGGTATGTCACGATCTGACCTTTTGGCGACCAATGTCGGTATCAGTAACGGCATTATTGAGGGCGCCATGAAATATGCCCCCAATAGCCTGCTGCTGTTTGTCAGCAACCCAGTAGACGTTATCACCTATCATGCATTCATCAAAACAGGCTGGCCCCGTAATCGCATTTTTGGTCAGGCCGGGGTTCTGGACTCCAGTCGCATGGCCAGTTTTATCGCCATGGAAACAGGCTATTCAAGCCGCGATATCAGCGCCATGGTACTCGGCGGCCATGGTGACACTATGGTACCTATGCTGCGTTACACTACGATCTCGGGAATACCGGTTTCTAACTTTATAAGTGAAAAAAAATTAGCCGCCATCGTCGAACGTACCCGTAACGGCGGCGCAGAAATATTGGCGCTCAGACAAAACAGCAGCGCTTATGATGCACCTGCAGCTTCAGTGGCAGAAATGGTCGATGCCATCGTATACAATAGAAAACGTATATTGCCCACTGTATGCATCCTTGAGGGTGAGTATGGCCATAACGGCCTGGCGATTGGCGTGCCTGCCGTACTCGGCAAAAGCGGCATGGAAAAGATCATTACACTGGATATGAATGATGAAGAAACCACTATGTTCAATAATTCCGTGACACTGGTTCAGAAAGATATCGATCTACTGAAGCAGTTATAAACTCCAAAACGAACAATGCCCGGTCATTGACCGGGCATTGTTCTTGTTCGAACTGTTAAGGTTTAATTAAACCGCAACAACATTCTCTGCTTGAGGACCTTTCTGGCCTTGTGTAACAGTGAATTGAACTTTCTGGCCTTCGACCAAAGTTTTGAAACCTTCAGATTGAATAGCGCTGAAGTGAACAAAAACGTCTGGACCGCTTTCCTGTTCAATAAAGCCAAAACCTTTAGAATCGTTGAAGAACTTAACTGTTCCTGTAGTAGTAGACATATGTATTACCTTTTAAAAATATTTTATTAAAGCCCTGTGTAAGGCGGTTTTTTTGCTCTGAAATGGTATGACTTATGAATATCAGGAAGAGACTACTTAGGAACGTCTTATTACTAAACATAAATACTGCCTATAATTATTTCAGGCAGTCGACATTCTACACAGCCTAACCATTAAGTCAACAACCTTTTAATAATAAAGGTTACCCCCTTGAAGCCTTTTTACGCTCATGCTCCTTCAGGAACTTCTTGCGAATTCGAATACTCACCGGCGTAACCTCAACCAGTTCATCATCATCGATGAATTCCAGCGCCTGCTCCAGGGTATAACGAATATGTGGCGACAAAGTTAAACTCTCGTCCGTTCCAGACGCCCGCACATTGGTCAGCGGCTTAGGTTTAATAACATTAACCACCAGGTCGTTATCACGTGAGTGGATACCGACAATCATGCCTTCATAGACTTCATCCCCATTGCCGACCAGCAACTTGCCGCGCTCCTGCAATGGGAATAATGAATAAGCAACAGCTTTACCCTGAGCATTGGCAATCATCACGCCATTAGCACGCTGGCCAATGCCTTTTTTGTTATATTCACCATAGTGATCAAAAACGCTATATAACAGACCGGTGCCCGAAGTCATAGTCAAAAATTCTGTTCTGAATCCAATTAAACCACGTGCTGGAATAATATAATCCAGACGCACACGACCTTTTCCGTCAGACATCATGTTCTTGAGATCACCTTTGCGCTCACCCAATGCCTGCATCACTGAGCCCTGGCTATCCTCTTCTATATCTACCGTAAGCTGTTCATAAGGCTCGGTTTTTACACCATCTACTTCATGCAGAATAACTTCAGGCCGACCCACAGCCAGTTCGTAATTTTCACGACGCATAGTTTCAATCAATACTGATAAATGTAATTCACCACGACCGGATACTTTATATTTATCACCTTCTATCTGCTCAACACGCAAAGCTACGTTGTACTTTAGCTCCTGCTGCAAACGATCCCAGATATTACGACTGGTAACATATTTGCCTTCTTTACCTGAAAACGGTGAAGAATTTGCCTGGAAAGTCATGCTAATAGTCGGCTCGTCAACCGTTAAAGCGGGTAGTGCTTCCACCGTTGCTGGGTCGCAGATAGTGTCTGAAATCGACAGCGGGTCAATCCCTGTAATAGCAACAATATTCCCGGCATGTGCTTCATCAACCTCAATTCGTTCCAGCCCTTCAAAGCCCAGCACCTGCAATATCTTGGCACCGCGTATTTTACCGTCAGGGCCGATTACTTTGACCGCTGCATTTGGCTTAATCGAACCACGTCGAATGCGACCAATACCGATAATACCGACGTAACTGTTGTAATCCAGTGTTGAAATCTGCATTTGAAATGGACCATCTGCATCCACATCCGGTGCTGAAACATTATCAACAATTGAATGAAATAAAGGATCCATATTGCCGCTTCGAACATCTGGCTCCAGCCCGGCATAACCATTAATTGCTGATGCATAAACAACCGGAAAATCTAATTGCTCGTCGGTGGCACCCAGCTTATCGAACAGATCAAAAGTCTGATCAAGCGCCCAATCCGGACGTGCGCCATCACGGTCAATCTTATTGATAACAACAATTGGGCGGAAACCCATAGCAAAAGCCTTCTGAGTCACAAAACGAGTTTGTGGCATAGGACCATCAACCGCATCGACCAGCAGCAGCACCGAATCGACCATAGAGAGTACACGCTCTACTTCACCACCAAAATCGGCATGTCCGGGCGTATCTACGATATTGATGTGATAACCGTTCCAATTAATTGCTGTATTTTTGGAGGTAATGGTAATACCGCGCTCTTTTTCCTGATCATTAGAGTCCATAACGCGTTCAGTTGGCGCTTTACGCATGTCCAGGGTGCCAGACAACTGCAAAAGCTGGTCGACCAGAGTGGTCTTGCCATGGTCCACGTGGGCAATAATGGCGATATTACGAATTTTTTCGCTCACAATATTTCTCGGTTGGGGAATAAATAAAGGCGCGTATTATAGTGCTTTGAGCACCATAAATCAGGACTATTAGGAAGTAATCGACGATTTAACGTCAGAAATCAGTCAACAATCAGCGCACGAGTAGATTTAGCCGCCTCCAGATCACCAGCGGCCTCGTGCAAAGCGGCCAGCTCAGCCAGTACACGAGCATGTTTTTTATCGATTTTCAGCGCTTTTTTACAAAAAATAATCGCCGCCTGAATATCACCTTTCTGCTTTTCTACACGGGACAAACCCAGATAAGCAAAAATATCATCTCCCGTCCTCAGGCAGGCTTCATAACTGGTAACCGCATCATCGAGACGACCTAAATTAATCTGAGCATCTCCCACACGAGTCCACAAAGTCTGATTTTGAGGCTCATGTTGCAAGATCCTCTCCCACCAATAGACTGCCTGCTCCATATCATGGTGACCACGGAAACAGTCACCCATACCAAATAAAGCAAAACTATTACTGGGTTCAATTTCCAGCGCATTTTTATAGCTTTCAATAGCGCGGTCATAATCATTGCGCCTGCGGTATAAATTACCCGCCATAGTCATGACTACCACGTTTTTACTATTAGCCTTCAGCAAACGCTCAAAACAGGCCAATGCCTTATCATCCTCGTGGCCGGCATAATATAAATTACCCAAACCTAGCAAAGCAAAAGGATCCTCACCACTGATCGCTAGCGCCTCTTCATACATAGAGATCGCATCTGCATGCTGCCCCATCTTATGAAAAGCATCAGCAACACGTACCATTACATGGCTATCTCGTGGGTTAATTTCCAGATAACGCAACCAGAAAGGAATGGCCTGCGCAGGATTCTGCAGGCCACGACGCGCATCACCCGCGCCTCGCAAAGCAAAAACATTATTTTTATCGATACTTAATACTGCATCGTAATATTTACCAGATTCCTCAAATCGACAGAGTTTTCGATAAACATCGCCCAGGCCCGAAAGCACATAGGGATTATTCTGATCAATCTCAAGCGCCTTAAGATAAACCTCTTTGGCCTCCTCATATTGCCCGCTACGGAAAAGACGGCTGCCTTTTTTGGATAGATCGATGATGGCTTTTTTATCGAGTTCAGACATTTTTATAATATTTCATAGTAACTTTGCGCTCAGATAATACATTTATAACCCGATCATTAAAAGACTATAATAAAAACAAGTTTTCAATCTGTCCTTTCCTATTGCAAATTTACATTCCACAACACCCAGGTAAAATGCCAGCAATGGTCATAAACAATCAAAAGCGCGCTTACCTGGTCGACTCCAGTATTTACATTTTTCGAGGCTGGCATGGCTACTCCGATGAAATCGTAGATATCAATGGCTCACCCTCCAATGCAGTCTATGGTTTTACCGAATTCCTGCACCAGCTTATCGAACTGGAACAGCCCGAATATATCGCCTGCGCCTTTGACGCCAGACAAACCAACTCCTACCGCCGTGAGATATTTCCAGAATACAAAGGCAACCGTCCAGAACAGCCTGCAGAACTAAAAAACCAGTTCAAACCCTGTCGTGACTTCTGCCGTGCCGCCGGTATTGCCGATTATTCCAGTAACCGCTTTGAAGCCGACGATATCATCGGCACTCTCGCCGCCCGATTACGTAATGAAGGTTATGCCATTACTATACTCAGTGCCGACAAAGACCTGGCACAACTAATCAGGCCGGGCGACATCTGGTGGGATTTTGCTCGCGACAAAATCATGCACTATCGCGATGTCGAAAAAAGCTTCGGTGTGCCACCCGAACTCATCGCCGACCTGCTTGCCCTGACCGGCGACAAAGTCGACAACATTCCCGGCATCCCCGGTGTCGGTTACAAAATGGGCTCCAACCTGCTAAAAAAATTCCCCAGTATTGAAGACATCCTCGACAACATCGACAATATTTCAAAAATGAAATTTCGTGGCTCTGGTCGAATTCAGCAACTGATTGAACAACACAAAGATATCCTGCCCAGAAACAAACTCCTCACCACCATCATTACCAACGCCGATTTTAAAGGCCCGAAAGACAGCTTGCGCTGGCACGGCATCAACGAACCAGCACTACTTGACATGTTCGACTTATTAAACGCCGCACCCAGTCGCCGCAATCGTTGGTTAAGCCTACAACCTGTTTAAAACCACATGCCCATAATTATTTTATTTAATAAACCGTACGACGTTCTGTGCCAGTTCACCGACGAAGAAGGCCGGGCCACGCTTGCCGATTACATATCAGAAAAAAATGTTTACGCAGCCGGCAGACTTGATCGTGACAGTGAAGGCCTATTAATACTCACCGACGATGGCCTGTTACAAAACAAAATCACCGACCCCAAACATAAATTAGAAAAAACCTACGTTGCCCAGGTAGAAGGTGAAATCACCCAAGAAGCCATTATGCAACTCCAAAAAGGCGTAAAACTCAAAGACGGCATTACCCGCCTCGCCAAAGGTAAAATTATCGAAGAACCCGAATGGTTATGGCCACGCAACCCACCCATCCGTAAACGTAAAAATATTCCGACTTCATGGATTGAATTAAAAATATCTGAAGGCAAAAATCGACAGGTCAGACGCATGACCGCGTCAGTAGGCTTCCCAACATTGAGATTGATTAGAAAGAGTGTTGGAAAATGGAGATTGGGTGATCTACCGCCAGGTGAGTTTAGAGTAATTGATGATTAAATGTTTTTCACAACTACTAATCACGCATAAACACCTTGAATAGTGGATGGCGGCACCCACCACTACTTAAACCAAAAACAAGATTTCTTGCCACGACATCATGCCTACATGACAACAAAAACTAACTATCAACTGAAAGACTCTTCAAATCTGAATATAAAAACTCTGCGGTTAAATTTTTCCCATGTTTTTTATTCGCAACATTAAACACGCCACATTCTTCAATCCAGCCTGCTCCATGCACACGTTCCGCTACCCGCTCACTGCCCTGCATCTGCCTCGGCAGCATGTAACAGACGCCTTTTCGATACAGCAGGTTATACGGCTGATTATCGGCATGAAACTGTTCAATCATCGCCCAGCATTCATTCAATGACAATGCTTTAATGCATTTCATGGGGTATTGATGCCTGCCACCATTATGCAACCACAGTGGTTTTTCTATTGGTAATGCATTTTCATTAACAAATGACTGGAAGTGTAATTGATTCACCGAAGCACAGGCACCGAGACTGTTATAACCAACACCAAAGCCAGCAAAGATATCGGCCTGTTCTTCAATTAAGCGCCAGATTAACTGGTGATATTCTTTGCTCAAATATTGCGGCAGCTCTAGTTCAGGGTGCGGCACGATAATTAAATGATAGGGCGCAAACGGAAATTTGTTATACAACACTCTTAATGAAATGCCGCTCCATTCACCTTCCCATAAAATCTCGGGCCGTAAATATGGTTTGTTAAAATGAAATTTTGTACTATTAAATTTACGAAATATATTTTCGACTTTTTCTGCTGAGGCGCGTTCCGGGCGCATGGCTCGCATGGGGTTATATAACAGCTCCCACTCGCCCTGCTCAATCCTCTGCCATGCATTAAATGAACCCACACCTTTTTTTCTTATTTTTTCAAAAACATCTAGATCGTCCTCGGTGGCATGCAGAACATTATCTTTAAGTTCGTTATTCATCTCAACAAACA
>JAOUNI010000007.1 GCA_029881035.1 Gammaproteobacteria bacterium
CTTGTATTCCACTTTACCTTCGGCCAGGCCGCGATCACCGATCACCACACGATGTGGAATGCCGATCAGGTCAAGATCGGCGAGCATAGAACCGAGACGTGCATTTTGATCGTAGAGCAGTACGTCCAGTCCGGCAGCGGTAAGTTCGTCGTGAAGTTTAATCGCGGCTTCGCGTACTGCATCCGATTTCTGGAAATTGATCGGGGCGATAGCCACATCAAAAGGTGCAATGCTCTGTGGCCAGATGATGCCGTTGTCATCGTGGTTTTGCTCGATGGCGGCGGCGACCACGCGGGTGACACCGATGCCGTAACAGCCCATGGTCATGGTCACGCTTTTACCGTTTTCATCGAGTACGTTGGCATTCATCGCGGCGGAATATTTTTCACCAAGCTGGAAAATATGGCCAACTTCGATGCCACGAACGATGGACAGTGTGCCTTTGCCATCGGGGCTGGCATCGCCATCAACGACGTTGCGCAAATCGGCGGCGGTGGCCAGAGGCAGGTCGCGTTCCCAGTTGACGCCGGTAAGGTGTTGGCCATCTTGATTGGCGCCGCAGACAAAATCGGCGAGCTGTAGCGCAGCATGGTCAGCGATGATGGTCACTTTCAAACCGACCGGACCAATCGACCCCGGCTCACAGTTGGCGACGGCTTTGACCTGGGCTTCGCTGGCAAAACATAAAGGTGAAGCCACCGCGGGTTGATGTTCGGCTTTGATTTCGTTGAGCTCGTGATCGCCGCGTAACACCAGGGCAACCACGCTGTTTTTTTCGCTGCCGGCAACCAGTAGTGTTTTTAGACATTGTGAGGCATCGACATTGAGGAATTTTGAAACTTCTTCGATACTGTGCTGATTCGGTGTCTCCACCGTTTTCATTTCACTGCTCGCTGCCGGGCGCGCTTCGCTGCCGGGCAAGGTCTCTGCTTTTTCTATATTGGCCGCGTAATCACTTTCGTTAGAAACGGCGAGGGCGTCTTCACCAGAATCGGCCAGTACGTGAAATTCGTGTGAGCTGTTGCCGCCGATAGCACCACTGTCTGCCATGACTGCGCGGAATTTCAGATTCAGGCGAGTGAAAATGTCGGTGTAGGTCTGGTACATCACCTCGTAGGTTTGCTGTAGTGAGTCTTGATTAAGGTGAAACGAATAAGCATCTTTCATCAAAAATTCACGTGAGCGCATGACACCAAAACGCGGCCGAACTTCATCGCGGAATTTGGTCTGGATCTGGTAGTAATTGATCGGCAGTTGTTTGTAGCTGCTGAGTTCGCGCCGCGCCAGATCGGTGATAATTTCTTCATGCGTCGGGCCATAACAGAATTCACGGCTATGGCGGTCGTTGAAGCGCAGCAGTTCGGGGCCGTATTGTTCCCAGCGACCGGATTCCTGCCACAACTCGGCGGGCTGCACGGTTGGCATCAGTACTTCCAGGCCGCCACTTTTGTTCATTTCTTCGCGCACGATGTTTTCGACTTTACGCAGTACGCGCACGCCCAGCGGCAACCAGCTGTAGAGGCCGGAGGCCAGTCGGCGGATCAGGCCGGCGCGCAGCATCAGGCGATGGCTGGTGATTTCAGCATCGGCAGGAGTTTCTTTCAGGGTGTTAATGGGGAATTTTGATAAGTACATGGAAATTGTCGACTCAACTTGGTATCGTGAGGTCGCATTTTACGAGGGCAGCGGGTTTGAGTACAGTCGGCATGAGTGATTTCCTTAATATATACGATACTTTTGATCATATCTAATGCGTCGACTGTGGCTGTTTTTTATTCTGGTTTTTTCTTCACCTTGCGGGTTGGGTGCGCAACCATTTGCGCCCTCCATAGAGCCTGCGCGTCTGGCTGAGTTAGCTCAGCAGCCTGCATGGCTGGCTTTGCTGCATTACAAACGTGTGGCCATTACGGGACAGCTGCGCAGCCAGGCGGATGACCCGCGATTCTTTTATGCAGAGCAGGGTAAGACCCAGCCACAGGCCGAGCTGGAAGCGACTGTTCAGGCGATGTTATTGCCGGCAAAAAGCGGGCATGCACAGTGCCTGTTTCCAGCACGCTGGTTCTGGTTGAAGCAGCAGCTCAATCTTTCCTCAGGTTATGACGTCGCCTGTCCAAAGCTGGAGGCCTGGATGAAACGGGCTGAGGCAGAACGACTGACGCTGGTTTTTCCGGCTATGTATCTGGGTAATCCCGGTTCCAGTTTTGGTCATACTTTTTTGCGTTTTGATGGTGATGATTCGGTGATGTTGTCGCAGGCGCTGAATTACGCGGCAGAGAATGATCCTGATGATGGCATGATCGCCTATGTCTATAACGGTGTGTTTGGCGGTTACACTGGCGTGTTTCGAATCCGCCATTATTTTGAAACCGTGCAGGTTTACAGCGATATCGAAAACCGCGATATCTGGGAGTACCAGCTGGATTATTCAGCGGAAGAAATTCGTCAGTTGGCCCGGCATGTCTGGGAAGTCACGGATATTGATTTCGATTATTTTTTCTTCGGCGAAAATTGCTCCTATCGGCTGTTGTCCTTACTGGATGCCGCTAAACCTGAAGGCGCATTAACTTTTGATAATGCTTTTCCACTGTACGCAATTCCGGTTGATACTGTGCGTGCCCTGGAAGAAAAAAATCTGGTCGTTAAAAAACAATATCGTCCTTCACTGGCCAGCAAAATAAAAGCAGGCATGGAAATGCTCACCGGTCAGGAGCGAGAGCTGGTGATCCGGTTGGCGGAAGGTGAGATTACGGCTGAAAATGCCATATCAAGTGCTGATAAAAAAATAGAGATACTGGAACAGGCCTACAATTTACTGCAGTTTAGAGATCAGGCTAAGGTTGAATACGCTGAGGAAATATTGACTGCTCGGAGTCGATTGACGGCTGAAGATCAGGTTATTTCGGAGCTGTCTGCTAATCAACCTGAGCCGCCTGAATCTGGTCATGCTTCGGCCAGGTTTGCTTACGGTGGTGGCCAGCAAAGTAGTTTGCAGAGCGATCAGTCATTTGTCGATTTTAAAATACGTATGGCATTTCATGATCTGGTCGATGCGCCCCTGGGTTATGCACCGGGTTCAGCTATCAACGTGATGGAGTCGCATATTCGCTGGTTGCCTGAAGAAGACGTAGTGCGGCTTGAAAGCCTGCATTTTTTTAATATCATCTCTTTAAATCCGGTGAGTGGCTGGGCTATGCCATTGTCGTGGCAACTCGATGTTAGTTTGCAACGACTGGCAATAACAACGGTTGATTCTGATTTGGTTTTTATTGTTGAAGGCGGCGGCGGTGTTAGCAGGCGACTGGCTAATACCACGATGTTTGCTATGGCCATGGTTGAGGCGGATGTTTCTGGTGATTATAAACAGGATTACAGTCTGCAGGCTGGGGGCCAGGTAGGTGCATCTGTATTATTTGGTTCAGGTCAATTGTTATTGCTGGCGGAAAACAGGAATTCGGTATCGGGTTTTGAGAGTGATAGAGCTAGAGTTTCTACGGAATTGCAGTTTAATCTGGACAGGAATCTGGGTTTAAGATTCGGTTATCAAAAAAATCGATATGAGCTTTCTGATAACACGAGCTGGTTTGATGAAGAATGGTTTGTCAGGGTTCAGCAGTATTTTTGACAGAGTGATATTTTTTGAAGCAGAGTTAAAAAGTACTGCTATCCCAACCCCACATATGTCTTTCAGGATTGCTAAATTCAATATAAATACGTGCGGGCGCAATGTTCAATGTGTTCTGGATAAAGCCGCATAAGTGATTAGAATAATCGGCCGTTTTTGATTCATCCAGCCCCAGGCTTTTCAGTTTGAGGTGGGCAGTGTTGGTATCATTGCCACCAAATAACATGGAAGTTTCGGCGTTAATGATCACCATGACATAACTTTCCGGTTTGCCCAGCATACCTGCCACAATTCGGGAAGCATCTTTGGCAAGAGCGGTGCTGTCCTTGATGCTGACATTGGTATTGATTTGTAATAATGGCATTTTATTAATCCTCGTTATTTAGCCAAAACGGTTATTTGCAGTATTTACTGATGTTGGCCTTAATTTTGTCTAAACGTTGATTGCGAGCCTCGGCGCTCAGTTTTTTCACTTCACCTTTATCATCCTTTTCATGGATTTCCTTGTTCTTACCGACGGTTTGCAGGCGCTTGCGCTCGCTGGCGCAATAAGCAACACGTTCTTTTTTAGCTTTATCGTCCTCTGTCATATCGGTCGCATCAGCTTCATCGGTCTCCTCAGTTTTCTCTGCTTTTTCGGGGCTGGTGGCGGGTTCCGGAACATGTAGTTTCATTTTTTCAGCCTGTGCATCCTCCGGGCGTTCGCTACCATAATGGATTTTTCCATTTTCATCGGTCCATTTGTAGATACCGGCACTTACAGCTGCAGGAGAGATGACGAGCGCAAGTATTAACGTTGCGAGTATTTGTTTAAGATGCATAGGCCCTCTGGTACTGAAGTAAGTAGAGATATCATTAGATTTTTTCATGGTTTTCCGCTCCATTTGAATGTTACTATAAGTAAAACTTATCAGGCTAAAAAGGCTATCTTATAATAATGGCAGATCGCAGATTAAAAATATTTCATACGGTTGCACGGCTGCTAAATTTTACCAAAGCCGCCGAAGAGTTGCATATGACGCAACCTGCCGTAACTTTTCAGATTCGGCAGCTTGAAGAGCAGTTTAACACCCGTTTATTTGACCGTACTCATAATAAAGTATCCCTGACAGAGGTTGGCAATCAGGTCTTTGAGTATGCCGAGCGCATCCTTAAGTTGTACGAAGACATGACCCGAAGTATCACCGATATGACCGGGGATGTTAGTGGCGGTGTGTCGTTAGGAGCCAGCACCACGATTGCGGAATACATGTTGCCGCTGATGATAGGTGAGTTCAAGGGGAAATACCCTGATGTGATGATCAGCCTGAAAGAAGCCAATACCGAAGACATTGTTTCCATGGTGGAAAACAATGTTATCGACATCGGCATTGTTGAGGGTTATGTGAATAACAAGAACCTGGTCGTGGAAGAATGCAAGATGGATCAGCTGGTGGTGATTATGCCTAATAATCATCCCCTGGCTGATCAGGATGAAATCCATGTAAAGGAGCTGGTGGCGCACCCGTTTATCGGCCGCGAGCACGGCTCGGGTACACAGGAAGTGATCACCAAATATATCGAACAACACGGTGACCATGATTTGTTAGATGTATGTTTTGAGCTGAGCAGTCCCGAGGCCATCAAAGGTGCTGTTGAGGCGGGTATGGGTATTTCCATTGTCTCTAGAGCCACTATTCTGAAAGAATTACGTCTGGGTTCACTGACGGCGGTGAATCTATCGCCCAGGCTGGAGCGGCCTTTTTCCTTTGTGCGTCAGCGTTATAAGTTTAAATCGCGGGCGGCGGATGAGTTGTTAATTTTTGCCCAGGAATTTTGCAAGAAAGTGTGAATAGTCTTATGAGTCGTAAAACGAAGTCCCTGATCGATATTTTTGAAACGTTAAATGAGGAGCGACAAACTAGCGTACTTGAGTTTGCCGAGTTTTTACAATCTAAAGGCAATCTGGTTATTAAAGAAATAGCTGAACCGGTTGATATACCAAGGCCAGAAAAGGAGACGGTGGTTGGTGCAATAAAACGATTGAAACAAACTTACCCGATGATCGATAGCATGAAAGTATTTTCTTCTGCTTCGGAGTTGATGACTGATCACATGGTGAAAGGTCGGGATGCCGTCGAAGTTATTGATGAAATGGAAAAAATATTCGAGAATTTTTATTCAAAAATCCTTAAAGACATGGAGCATTAAACAAATTTAAGAAGCACTGCTAAAAAGTGCTGAAATCTAGTGGTGATGCTGTCTAAATACGTTCAACCTTGTTTCGTCCGCTGTTTTTGGCTTTGTACATGGCTTCGTCAACACGTTTTATAAGTGATTCGGTGGTATCTCCTTCATTTAAATGAGTAACACCAAAGCTAGCAGTAAAAGTATCTATTTTTTTTACTTTAGTTTCTTCAATTATTTTTCTTAGCTTTTCTGCGACTGATGATGCGTTTTCAATATTAGAGTTGGGCATCAGAATCATAAATTCTTCTCCACCCCAGCGGGCAAACATGTCAACTTCACGAAGATTGTTATTTATTTTTTCGGAGAAAACTTTTAATGCATTATCACCTACATCGTGCCCGAAGGTGTCGTTAATTTTTTTAAAATGATCGATATCACACATGATGATAGATAAGTTGGTTTTGTAACGTTTACTACGTTCAATTTCTGACGCTAATAGCTCATTGAATTTTCGTCGGTTGTAGATGGATGTGAGTGGATCGGTGGTTGATAGTTCTTCAAGTTCCTTGATGGCCTGTTTTCGTTCAGTGTTTTCGACTTTTAATTCATTGATTGTTTCTTCAAGGCGATCATGATATTTCTTGAGTTCAATGGTCATGTTGTGAATGATGACGAGTAGCCGTTCTGTATAGGCTGCGAAAATCAGGAAAAGCAGAACAACGAACGTGCGCATCCAGATTTCTTCGCCTCTGGGGCTGAAGCAGCTCTGTAGAAAAGTGATGCCTTGTTCAGAAAATAGTGAGTAAATAAAAGCGTCTACGATCCAGAAAACGATCGCAAGCAAAAGACCAAGAATGGTTATTTTATTTTGCATGGCAGTTTCATTCTAATGCCTGAGCAGCAGGATGTAACCATTTGTTGCGAGAATATGTCATCAATCTAATATCATCCTTATATTCTGATGTACCTGGATTATAGTAACAAATAGATGTATAAGTGTTTGTTTGATTAAAGAAAAATGGAGATTTTAAAGTTCTTTTATGGCCGCCAGTACTGCTTCGACGTGGTTCTTAACACTAACTTTGCGCCACTCTTGTCTGAGAATACCGTCTTCATCGATAAGAAAGGTACTGCGCTCAATACCCATAACCTGTTTGCCGTACATATTTTTCATTTTGATGACATCAAACTGGGTGCAGAGCTTTTCATCTGCATCGGATAATAAATCGAAATTAAACTGTTGTTTTTTCTTAAAATTTTCATGTGATTTTATACTGTCTCGGGAGACGCCCAGAATGACTGTATTTTGACGGGTAAATTGCCCTTTGGCATCACGGAAGTTCTGGCCTTCTGTAGTGCAGCCGGGTGTGCTGTCTCTGGGATAAAAATACAAGAGGACTTTTTTCCCTTTGTAGTCAGCCAGACTGATGGTTTTATCACCAGTTGCAGCGATGCTGAAGTTTTTAACTTTTTTCCCAATGCTCACCATGAGACTGTCCAGAATATTGTTATTAATCGGTGGCGGATATCTTTGCATCCAGGTTTAATTCATCGCACATATTAAAAAATTCTTCACGTAAACCGGAAATACTGGTTTCAGCTGGAATACCAATGGTCATATACAGGGAAAACATGGGTGTGCCAGTATGTGGTGCGGCATAACGATCGGTTTCAAGGTCAACAATATTAATCTGCCGGCTGGAGAAGAAACTGGCCAGTTTGTGTACGATGCCAGGATAATCAATAGATAACACTTCTACATCGTATGGAATGAGTGTCTGCGACGGAGCCTTTGTTTCGGTGGTCTTTACCGTTAGCATCATATTTAAGGCGGACTCGGCTTCCTGCTTGGTGTCGATAAAGTGATTAATGGCCTGTTCACTGCCGGTGACCAGGAGCAGGATGGCAAATTCACCACCCAGTATGCTCATGCGACTATCTTCAATATTAAGCTGGTGTGTGAGCAGGGTATTACTTAGCTCATTTACAATTCCGGGACGGTCTTCACCTAGTGCGGTGATAACAAGTTTTTGGCTCATAGTTTTTCGTCTGTAAAAAATGAAAAGAATAAAACGGTGCGAATAGCACGGAGTCTAAACAATGTTTGACCGGAAAAACAGGGACGAGGGGTCGGGCTGTTATCTTTTGTTGATCTGTGTTGACTTAGCCGAGTTGAGAGAGCTCGCGATTAATCAGGTCAGCATCTTTAAGATTTAGTTCCAGCAGGCGTCGTAGATGTTGAAGGCTTTCGATATCGATGTTGATATATTGCAGGCCCCAGCGGTCATCATCTGTACGTTTGATTCTGACGCGGGCATTGATAATGATGTCATCAGCCAGAAAAAGTGCCAGAGCACAGGGATTATTGGGATTAATGTTGATATTGCTAGGTGGCTCAACCAACATGCCTTTAAGAGAAATATCCAGCAAATTGCAGGTCCATTCTTCATCGCCGCTTTGCATCAGAACTTCGGCATTGAATGGGGCGCGGATGTTAAGACGTCGCTCTTTATCACTATTTATGTATTTTTCTGTGTTCATGCAGCTGAGTATAGACATTAATCCTCGTTCATCCAGAAATATGGCATGTTATTTATTGAAATTAGAGGGAAAAGTTGCTTAACTGTGCGCCCTGTTTCTGTCTTATCAAAGACGGTGAAAACACCCTAAATTTCGAACTGTGTCTTCGGGAGAGTTATGTTTCGTGGAAGTATGGTGGCATTGGTTACGCCAATGTTTGCTGATGAAAGTGTTGATTACGATAGTCTGGCTGCACTGGTCGAATTTCATGTGAAAAATGGCACCTCAGCGATTATTTCTATGGGTACCACAGGTGAATCCGCTACGCTGGAGATGGATGAACACTGTGAAGTGATCCGCCGTACCGTTGAAATGGTCAGGGGTCGTATTTCTGTGATTGCAGGAACCGGTGCTAATTCTACCCGCGAAGCCATTCAGCTGACGCAGTGCGCGCGTGATGCCGGTGCCGATGCCTGTTTGCTGGTAACACCTTATTATAATAAGCCCACTCAGGAAGGCCTGTATCTGCATCATAAAAAAATAGCCGAGACGGTCGATATTCCACAAATACTCTATAACGTACCAGGGCGGACAGCCTGTGATATGTTGCCGGATACGGTGGCACGTTTGTCGCTGATTCCAAATATCATCGGTATTAAAGAAGCCACCGGCGATTTGAACCGATTGAAAGAAATACAGTCGAAGGTAGCGGATGATTTTGAGATCTACAGCGGTGATGATGAAACCGGTACTGAGTTTATGCTGCAAGGCGGTCATGGCGTGATATCGGTGACCACGAATGTGGCGCCTAAAGCCATGTCTGAAATGTGCGCGGCTGCACTGGCGGGTGACCGTGAGAAAGCCGAGGCCATAAATGCGCCGCTACGGGGTTTGCACAAAAACCTGTTTCTTGAAGCTAATCCTATCCCTGTTAAATGGGCGCTGGCTGAAATGGGTAAAATACCTACAGGTATACGTCTGCCGCTGACTCCTTTAAGTGAGCAATATCATCAGCCTTTACGTGATGCGATGAAACAAGCTGGAATTCTTTGATGTTTAAACAAATTTATTTTATAGCCATTGCGGCTATGTTGATTATTGGTGGCTGTAGTTCCAATGGTAACGAACGTCGACAGGCATATCTGGATGCAGATTATTATACTCGCCTGGAATTACCGCCTGATCTGACTTCAATAGATGAAAAAAATCAGTTAAATGCACCTAAGCCCACAGAAGAAGCTACTAACAAATTTAAACAGGAAACGGCAAACCTGGGTTCAGGGAAGCCCCAGAGTTCTGTGGCTATGGCCATTAATGTTAAAGGCGCACGTCTACAAACGGGTGATGGTGTGTTCTGGTTAGAAGTGGATGAAAATGCCGATAAGTTGTGGCCGCAGCTGAGTGCGTTCTGGGGGCATGAGGGTGTCAAAGTCGTTCGTAATGAACCTATGTTGGGTATGGTTGAGACCGACTGGGTGAGCAAGTTGCAGGTTGATGATGATGCAGGATTTATCGCAAAGTTGTTTAGTTCGGCCGATCCAGACAAGCTCGATAAATTCAGAATGCGTGTTGAGCCGGAACAGAATCATAATAAAACAAAAATTTTCATGTCGCATTCAGGCATGGAAAAATCGGTTGAAGGTGATGATGTAAACTGGCGTAGCCGATGCACTGAAGTAGAACTAGAGCGTGAAATGTTGAATCGTCTGGCATTGTTTGTCGGTCTGGATGAAGCGCAATCGGCAAAAGTATTTGAAGATTACCAGCCTTTCGCCTCAAGAATTAAAGTGCCTAAAGATAAAGTCAACACACTATATATTACTGGTGATATGAATTTTGTCTGGAAGCGCTCCATACGTGCACTGGATCGAATGAGCATAGATGTGCAGGAAATGGATTCGAATAAACATCAGATAAAAGTGGCGATAAAAAAACTTGCCAGGGAAACTATTGGTGAAGAGCGTGATGAAATTGCTGAATCAAGCTGGCTGATGCAATGGTTAAGTGGTTCGGGTGAGAATTATGCTGAGAATGAAAATCGGCAGTTTACACTCAAACTTCAATCTGATGATGGTGTTGTGCGCCTGGATATTTTACGTCCTGACGGTGAACCCGCTGAGAGCGTTCTGGCTGAGCAATTCAGAAAAGGTCTGGCGATAGAGCTCCAATAAAATTTTACTGAAACTTATTATTTCGTTTCTACTTTAACAATGGTTTTACAGGTAATTGTGATTCTGTTGAATAAACAAAAGCCCCGCTTATAAGCGGGGCTTTTGTTTTTAGCTATGCAGGAAAAATTACACTTTGCAACTAGATTGTTTATCCTTTAGGCCAATTGCGTAGAACAATTTGGTGGCAGGGCAGAATCCGGTAAATCCCATCTGGAACAAATTGGCACCGACAAAGAAAGTAAGCCATAACCAGCTCATATTTGTCAGGTTTATCTGTCCCATTAAATGAGCAGCGCTCAGGCTGCCCATAATTACGGCGCCGGCAAAAATGCCAATAATGCTAAAAACTTTCATATTTAATCTCCAGGTTGAACATATATTGATGTGTATTTAAGGCTTAACAGCGTTAGGTTGTTTATGATCGTTTGTCGTTAGAAATCAACGCGTACGCCGAATGATTGTGAATCGATTCAAAATTTTCTGACTCAATGGTATAAGCCAGAATACGATCATCAGCATTTAATTTGGCGGCCACGTCGCGCACCATGTCTTCAACGAATTTTGGGTTATCGTAAGCACGTTCAGTGACGATTTTTTCATCCGGACGTTTTAATAAACCATAGAGTTCGCATGAGGCCTGCTTTTCTACGATATCGATGATTTCTTCAATCCAGATAAAACCATTGGTGCAGACATCAACAGTAACGTGTGAACGTTGATTATGTGCGCCGCGGTCTGAAATCTTTTTCGAGCATGGACACAGGCTGGTCACAGGCACAACGACTTTGACATTAATGGTGGGTTTGTCTTTTTTCTGTGTGCCGATCAGGCTAACTTCATAATCAAGCAGGCTCTCCACTCCGGAAGCAGGTGCCTTTTTATTAACAAAGTAATAAAACTTCATTTCAATGTGGCCACATTCAGCATCAAGCAGCTGGGTCATTTCTGAAAGCATGGTTTTGAACGAATCAACAGTGATTTCCCATTCGTGGCTATTAAGAATTTCCACAAAACGTGACATATGGGTGCCTTTGAAATCGTGCGGCAGGTCGACATACATATTGAAGTTGGCAACGGTGTGCTGAATTTTTCCAGAACGGTCCTTGACCTGAACGGGATGACGAATATCTTTGATGCCGACTTTATCAATGGCGATAGCGCGGTGATCCTGGCTATTTTGTACATCCTGCATTTCGCTGGCTTCAGTCGGTTTTGCGCTCTTGGTATCGGTCATTTTATTTGTTCTCTTCGCTGTATCTTACACAGGCTCGTTCAGTTTCCCACAAGGTGACGGCGCTGACTTTTATCGTGTCGGTATTCAATTGCGCTGAAATTTCATGGTACAGATAAGCGGCAATATTTTCTGCCGTTGGATTGATTTCAGTAAAAGGTTCCAGCTCGTTCAGATAGCGGTGATCCAGTCTATCACCAACTTCTCTGGCGACTGTTTTCATTTTCTTAAAGTCGATGCCCATACCAACTTCATCAAGTGATGTGGCAATAGCTTCCAGTTCAACTTTCCAGTTATGGCCGTGCATTCGGCTGCAGGCACCCGGGTAGTCACGTAATGTGTGCGCCGAAGCGAATTCAGTGATGACTTTTAACTGATAACGGGCAGACATTATGTTTTCGGGTGATCAATAATACTTGAGTAAAAAGGTAGGATATTTTATATGAATTGGCTTATATTGGCAATTGCTGATTAATGTGGGTGAGGATGCTCTTTTTGATGCCTTTTGCATCCAGATTCCAGTCGCTGAGCATTTCCTGCTGGTTGCCCTGTTTGATGTATTCATCGGGAAAACCAAGATGCAGAATCTGGGTATTAATTGACTGTGCGGCAAGGTATTCGCTAACGGCGCTGCCTGCCCCCCCCGCAATGGCATTTTCTTCGAGGGTTACGATCAGCTGGTGATTTTGTGCAATCTGATCGATGGTCTTTTCATCTAGTGGTTTAACAAAACGCATATTGATCAGAGTGGCATTTAGTTCATCGGCAACAATTCGAGCGGTATGCAAAAGTGGGCCAAAAGCCAGCAGGGCTATTTTCTCACCTTCACGGCAAATCTGGGCTTTCCCAAAATCGACGGCGCTCAATGTTTTAGCCGGAATTCTGCCAGTGCTGCTGCCACGCGGGTAACGCACGGCGGTGGGACCATCGTGTAAAAAGCCGGTGGTGAGCATGGCACGGGCTTCGATTTCATCCGACGGGGTCATGATCACCATATTAGGAATACAACGTAAAAAACTGATGTCATAAGCGCCTGTATGAGTCGGTCCATCGGCACCGACAACGCCGGCTCGGTCGATGGCGAATAACACCGGTAGATTTTGTAAAGCGACATCGTGGATCAACTGGTCGTAGCCGCGCTGTAAAAAGGTCGAATAAATCGCCACTACAGGTTTTAGTCCATCGCAGGCCATACCTGCTGCCAAAGTGACTGCGTGTTGTTCGGCAATGCCGACATCAAAATAACGTGTGGGAAATTTCTCCGAAAATTCGACCAGTCCAGAGCCCTCGCGCATGGCGGGGGTGATGCCAACCAGACGTTCGTCTTCAGCCGCCATATCACAGAGCCAGTCACCAAATACCTGGGTATAGGTGATGTCAGCAGAGGTTTTGTTGCTGGATTCGCCCGTTGCGGTGTCGAAACTGCTGACACCGTGATATTTACCAGGATCATCTTCCGCTGGAAAATAGCCTTTGCCTTTGCGTGTGACTACATGCAAAAAACACGGACCTTTGTGGGTTGAGAGATTCTTAAGCACAGGAATCAGCGCACTGAGATCGTGGCCGTCGACGGGGCCGAAATAATGGAAGCCAAGTTCCTCAAACAGTGTGCCGGGCACCACCATGCCCTTGATATGCTCTTCGGTGCGACGTGCTATTTCTAAAAAGCCGGGGATATTTTCCAGTACCTTTTTACTGCCTTCACGCATGGTGGAATAAAAACTACCGGAGAGTACGCGGGTGAGATGGTTTGACAGGCCACCAACATTGGCTGAAATCGACATGTCATTATCGTTAAGAATAACCAGCAGATCAGCATCACTGTCACCGGCATGATTCAGTGCTTCAAAAGCCATGCCGCCACTGAGTGCGCCATCACCAATAATAGCAACAGCTTTTCTGTTGGAACCGGTTTGTCGCGCGGCGATACTCATGCCTAACGCTGCACTGATCGAGGTGCTGGAATGACCGGTACCAAAGGCGTCATATTCACTTTCATCGCGTTTGGGGAAGCCGGCCAGGCCATTCTTCTGGCGCAATGTTTTCATTTGTTCACGGCGGCCGGTGAGGATTTTGTGAGGATAGGTCTGGTGACCTACATCCCATACCAGGCGGTCTTCAGGGGTATTGAATATATAGTGCAGGGCAATGGTCAGTTCGATAGTACCCAGACCGGCAGATAGATGACCGCCTGTATTGGCGACGCTTTCCAGTAGAAAACTACGTAACTGCTGAGCGAGCAGGGGTAGCTGACTTTGCGCTAGTTTGCGCAAGTCACCGGGGCAGTTGATTGACTCAAGCAGCGCCCAATGTGAAGACTGGTTAGGTGGATTCGGGCTCGACATAGTTAAAAATTTCTCTCAAGAATGTAATCCGCTATCAGACGTAGTGTGTCCGCTTTTTCACCCAAAGGTGCAAGGTGTTCGATAGCCAGATCGTGTTGTTCCTGTGCAAGCTGTTTGGCGGCTTCCAATCCCAGAATGGTTGGGTAGGTCGGCTTATCGCGCTCCTGATCTGAGCCCTGAGTTTTGCCGAGAGTTTCAGTATCACTAATAACGTCAAGGATGTCATCCTGGATCTGGAAACATAGTCCGATACAAAGAGCATACTGGTCGAGCATATTGAGTTCGGTGTCAGTGATTTCCGGGTTGCACAGACCGCCGAGCAAAACACTGGCGCGTATCAGTGCGCCCGTTTTGAGGTTATGCATGGCTTCCAGTTGTTGTAGTGAGAGATGGTTGCCAACTGCAGCCAGATCAATCGCCTGCCCCCCCGTCATGCCCTGTGCGCCTGTGGCTTTGGCCAGCTGGGCAATCATCTTCAGGCTTTGCTTGCAGGATAAATCGGTATTGCCATTACTTAGAATCTCAAAGGCCAAGGACTGTAGGGCGTCGCCGGCCAGTATAGCCGTGGCTTCATCAAAAGCTTTATGGCAGGTGGCACGGCCTCGGCGTAAATCATCATCATCCATAGCAGGTAGATCATCGTGGATGAGTGAAAAAGCGTGGATCATTTCAACTGCGCAGGCGGGCCTGTCCAGCACGGTTTCACTGGAACCGGTGGCGATACCTGCCGCATAAACCAGTATCGGTCTGATGCGTTTGCCATCACCCGTGAGTGAATAAAACATGGCTTTGCCCAATTTTGGATCAGGGCAGGGCATGCTTTGCAGGCAGTTTTCCAGGGCGAGATTAACCCGCTGCTGATGGCTGCTCATAAAAGACTGTAGCTGGCTAGAGTGCGGCATTAATCGTTCAGGTTGAAGTCTTTTTCCAGAATTTTGCCGTTTTTCTCGACAAGTTCCTGAACTTTGAGCTCGGCGCTTTGCAGCGCCTGCTGGCATTCAGTGGTCAAACTGATGCCTTTTTCGAAGCGACTCAAGGATTCCTCGAGGCTTAAATTACCCTGTTCCATTTCTTCAACCAGAGTTTCGAGCTCGGACAGGGATTCTTCAAAATTTATCTTTTTTTTGGCCATGAATGGCGCCTCGGGTATTAATGCAGGTGTATTAAATTCAATTCAGGATCGGCATTCTAACTGATTGATATAGCCGCTTCCATTAATTCACTAATGCGTTGTACTGGAATGATAGTCAGGCCCTCGATGACATCGTTCTTTCTGGGCAGATTGGCCTTGGGGATAATCGCCACCTTGAAGCCATGTTTGGCGGCCTCGCGCAGGCGTTCCTGACCATTGGAGACCGGGCGAATTTCACCGGCCAGGCCTATTTCGCCAAAGGTGAAAGTGTCGGTGGGCAGGGCGCGATTCCTGAAACTGGACAGGGCGGCGAGTAAAAGAGCGGTATCGGCACAGGTTTCAGTGAGGCGAACCCCACCGACAACATTGATGAACACATCCTGATCGTACATGGCGATACCACCGTGCCGGTGCATCACTGCCAGCAGCATGTTCAGTCGATTAGGGTCCATGCCCAGACTGACCCGGCGTGGGTTAGAGCTGTGGCTGTCATCGACCAGCGCCTGCAGTTCCACCAGCATGGGGCGGCTGCCTTCACGGGTGACGGTGATGATGCTGCCGGGCACCGGTGTTTCGTGGCGCGATAGAAAAATTGCCGATGGATTGCTGACGGTTTTCAGGCCCTGTTCGGTCATGGCGAAGACGCCGAGTTCATTGACCGCGCCAAAGCGATTTTTGACGGCGCGGATCATGCGATAACGTTCACCGGGGTCACCTTCAAAATAGAGCACGGTATCGACCATATGTTCCAGTACCCTTGGTCCGGCCAGGGTACCTTCTTTGGTGACATGGCCGACCAGAAATAATGAGGTGCCGGTATGCTTGGCGAAACGTACGAGCTGTGCGGCGCTCTCGCGCACCTGGGCCACGCCACCCGGTGCCGATTGCAGGGTTTCAGTGTAAATGGTCTGGATGGAGTCGATAACCATGACTCTGGGTCTGGCTTTGGAGGCCAGCGTGATAATGCTTTCAACGCAGGTTTCGGAGAGTAGTTGCAGGCCTTTTTCGGCCAGGCCCAGACGTTTGGCGCGCAGACTAACCTGCTGCAAGGATTCCTCCCCCGTAACGTACAGACTGGGTAAGGAGCTGGAAATGGCGGCTAGTGCCTGTGTTAATAAAGTGGACTTGCCGATGCCGGGATCGCCGCCGATTAAAGTCACCGAGCCATGGACCAGGCCACCGCCCAGAACTCGATCAAGTTCACTGATGCCAGTGGTACTTCGAATTTCGGCTTCCATTTCGATGTCTTCGATTTGCTGGATGCGTGCAGAGCTTTTACTTTTACCAGCGAAGCCTGAGCGCTGGTCACCGGTGGTGGCCACGGCTTCGGTCATGCAATTCCATTCGCCACAGTCACCGCATTGTCCTGCCCATTTTGAATGGCTGGCACCGCAGTTGCTGCAAATATAAAGCACTTTTGATTTGGCCATCAGAGATTTAGTCCGTGTCTTCCGCTTGATCGTCAACCTGATTGGGTTCGTCTTCATCTTTGTGTAATGGCATTATGCGAACCGATTGCACGGCGTTTTTACTGGTGCGCATAATTTCAATCGAGTAGTTGTTGATCAACAGGCTGGTACCGGGTTCAGGAATCATTTCCATGTGCTCCAGAATCAGGCCGTTCAATGTTTTAGGGCCACCCTGGGGTAATGACCAGTTCATGCTTCGATTGAGGTCGCGAATATGGGTGCCACCGTCGACGAGGAAGCTGCCGTCATCCTGGGTCAGGATATCAAAATTTCGTGTCGGTGAATCGGTGGTGAAGCGACCAACGATTTCTTCAAGAATATCTTCCAGGGTCACCAGACCCTGAATGCTGCCGTATTCATCGACGACCAGTGCTGAGCGTCTTTTTTTCTTCTGGAAATTGAGTAGTTGTCGGGTCAGTGAAGTGCCTGCCGGAATGAAATAGGCTTTACGAATCAGGGCTGTGACACTATCAAGATTTAACTCGCCGCGGGCAAATAGATTGAGCACCTTGCGCAGATGTAGTACACCGATGGTGTTGTCAATGCTGTCATGGAAAACAGGAACACGGGTGCGCTGGCTATGAGTGATTTGACGTTCTATATCACTCCAGTCATCAGTCAGGTCGATACCGGTAATTTCATTGCGCGGAATCATGATGTCTTCAACGCTGGTTTTTTCAAGATCAAGAATTCTAAGCAGCATTTCTGAATGCTGGTCAGGAATAAAATGTTTAGTTTCATTTACCACAGCACGAAATTCATCAGCACTGAGCAGGTCTTTTTTACCCTCAGCAGCATGCACATCGAATAATGCTAGCAGTCGGTTGGCAAACATATTGATTAGCCAGACCAGAGGATAAAGTAGTTTTAATAATGGTGTATAAATGTAGGCGGCAATAAAGGCGACTTTTTCCGGTTTGAGAGCGGCTAGTGTTTTCGGCGTGACTTCAGCAAAAATGAGAACGATTAGTGTCAGTGCACCGGTGGCGATGGCAATACCTGCTTCTCCATAAAGTCGCAGACAGATAATTGTTGCCAGAGCAGAGGCAAGAATGTTAACAAAATTATTACCAAGTAAAATGAGTCCCAGCAAACGGTCCGGTCTTTGTAATAAATGACTGGCCAGCTTTGCGCCACGATGGCCTTCATCTGTTAAATGTTTTAAACGATAACGGTTCAAGGTCATCAATGCAGTTTCTGAGCCGGAGAAAAATGCTGACAACAGGATAAGTAAAACGAGTATGAGCAGCAGAATATCGGTTGAGATATCGTTCAAGAATTATACTCTCTATATATTACTAATTAGGGTTGTGTGATGCGGTCGGTGAGGGTTGTCATGTGAAGTCGACTTTATCTATGTCAGAAGTACTTCCAGGACAAATTTGCTGCCAAAGTAAGCCAGCATCAAACTAAAAAATCCACCGAGTGTCCAGCGAATAGCAGTACGCCCACGCCAACCGATAAATCTGTGCCCGAATAGTAGTATGCCAAAAACAAACCAGGCAAAAATTGACAGCGTGGTTTTGTGAACCAGATGTTGTGCAAAAATATTTTCAAGAAAGACCAGGCCACTGATTAGGGCTATGCTCAGGCAGATAAAACCAATAGTGATGGTTTCGAATAATAATGATTCCATGGTTTTTAATGGTGGCAGGAAACGAATAAAACCACCGGGCTGATGACGGTGTAACAGGCTATTTTGTATTGAGAGAACAACAGCATAAACGGCGGCTAGCCCCAGAATGCTGTAGGCGATAATTGAGCTGATGATATGGAATAGCAGGCCACTGGAGCCGCCAGTGGCAATGATGTGACTACTTGATTGTAATGTATCCAGAATAATCATTAGAGCGGCAATAGGCATGACCATAATGCTCAGGATTTCAATTGGATGTCTTGTAGATGAGATCAGTATCAGCAGTGTAATGCTGGCACTGATCAGTGACAAACTACTATAAAAACCAAAATTAATGCCAACTGGGTTAATCATGGTGGTGTAAAGAATAAAGGCGTGAGCAATTAGAGCGAGAAAACCAGGTAATAAAAGTATCGATTTATTAAGATCTTTCAGGCATGGACACTGTCTCAGGTGCATCAAAAGCCCAAGTGTGCACAGAAGGTAAAGTGTAGTGGCGGTGAGGGCGGAAAAGATTATGTTCATGTTTGTCTATACTGACACAAATATTTATTTATTATGGCGATATTATAATAATCTTTGTAAAAGATATAATGCGCAGCTCTATGTAATCGCGCTTGTGAGCTCCATGTTAGCATCATGTGACTGAAACAGAAATGATCAAAAAAGGTGAAAAATGAAGATCCGTGTTCTTGGATGTAGCGGTGGTATAGCCAAAGGTGTGGCAACAACTTCGTTTTTAATCGATGACGATATTCTGATCGATGCAGGTACCGGCGTTGGTGATCTCAGTATCAGGGAAATGCAGCGCATCAGGCATATTTTTATTACTCATTCGCATCTTGATCACATCGGTTCGATAGCGCTATTAATCGATACGCTGTTTGAGCATCTGGTTGGTTGGCCAATTACTGTGCATGCAGAGCGTAGTACGATTAAAACGTTACAGGAGCATATTTTTAACTGGAAAATCTGGCCGGATTTTACGGTTTTGCCCAATAAATCCAGGGCGGTTTTAAAGTTGAAAGCGATGGCGGCTGGCAGCACGCGGGATATAGAAGGCCGTCGTGTTGAAATGATTAGGGTAAATCATTCAGTGCCTGGTGTTGCTTATCGTATCGAATCTCAGGGCAGGTCTTTTGCATTCAGTGGCGACACCACGACGAATGGCAGCCTATGGTCAGCATTGAATAAGCACGATAGTCTGGATTTGTTGTTTGTAGAATCGGCTTTTGCCAATAAAGATATAGAAATCGCTCGTCTGGCTTATCATTATTGTCCACAGATGTTGGCTGAGGATTTACCAAAACTAAAGCATCGACCAAAGGTTTATATCTCCCACCTCAAGCCGGGTGAAGAAAAACTTATCATGAAAGAATGTAACAAAGCCTTGCCAGACTGGGGTTTGTATCAACTCAAGAATGGTGATCGTTTTAAGTTATAATCCCGTTTGTTAATCAGATCTGCCAGTCAGATCTGGTGATTTAAACCCCATTAATTCAGATTTTAGGTGAACCATGTTTGACGGACTTAGTGAACGTCTGGCCTCTACCGCCCAGCGCTTGCGTGGGCAGGGCCGATTAACCGAAGCCAATATAGAAGATGCTCTTCGTGATGTGCGCCGTGCCCTGCTTGAGGCCGATGTCGCGCTGGTCATAGTGCGAAGTTTTATCGAAGAGGTTAAACAGCGTGCCCTGGGTAAGGAAGTACTGACCAGTCTGAAACCGGGTCAGGTTTTCATCAGCATTGTTCAGCAAGAGCTGGTCAAGGTCATGGGCGAGCAGAATGAAAAGCTCAACCTGGCTGTGCAGCCGCCTGCGGTTATTTTGATGGCGGGTCTGCAGGGTGCGGGTAAAACCACTACCGTCGCCAAACTGGCCAAACTGTTACAGGAGCGCGAGAAGAAGAAAACGCTGGTGGTCAGTTGTGATATTTACCGCCCAGCGGCGATCGAGCAGCTGAAAACGCTGGCGGCTCAGGTAGACACTGAGTTTTTCCCCAGTAGTATTGAACAAAAACCGACTGATATCGCCAGGGCAGCGGTAGCGTACGCACGTAATCATCATATCGATGTCGTGCTGGTAGATACCGCCGGCCGCCTGCATATTGATGCTGAAATGATGACCGAGATCCAGCAGATTCATGCTGCGGTCAATCCCATCGAAACCCTGTTCGTGGTCGATAGCATGACCGGTCAGGACGCCGCTAATACTGCCCGCGCCTTCGATGAGGCGCTGCCCTTAACCGGTGTGATACTGACCAAAACAGACGGTGATGCCCGTGGTGGCGCCGCCCTGTCGATTCGCCAGATTACGGGTAAGCCGATCAAGTTTATGGGTGCCGGTGAGAAGGTGGATGCACTTGAGCCATTCCATCCTGATCGCGTGGCTTCGCGTATTCTGGATATGGGTGATGTGCTGTCGCTGGTCGAAGAGGTGCATGCTAAGGTCGATCACGCCAAAGCGGAAAAACTGGCCAAAAAACTCAAGAAGGGTAAGAGCTTCGACTTCAATGATCTCAAGGAGCAGTTCGAGCAAATGCAGAACATGGGTGGCATGAGTGGTTTGATCGATAAATTGCCGGGCATGGGTGGTATAGCCGACAAGATCAAAGATCAGGTCAATGACCGTGAAATCCGCCGCATGATCGCCATCGTCAACTCGATGACACCGAAAGAGCGCGCCTTCCCGGATATCATCAAAGGTTCACGCAAGCGGCGTATTGCCCAGGGCTGTGGTCTGCAGGTGCAGGATGTGAATCGCCTGATGAAGCAGCAATTACAGATGCGCAAGATGATGAAGAAGATGTCCGGCGGCGGCATGGCGAAGATGATGCAGGCGATGAAAGGCAAGATGCCACCGGGGATGGGTGGACCTGGGGGAATGGGGTTTTAGATTAAGTTTTGTTCAGAAAATAACCAAAGTTTAGCCTTACTAATTAGGCGCTTCTTTTGCTTTTCCTGATAACAACCACCGTGCCGAAGGCGGTGAGCATTATGATGGCGGTAATCGGGTACTGCACTCCATAAACAACAGGTGTTAGCGCCCATTGGGTTAATATTTTCAGCGATTCGTGCCTGGATATCACATCTGCCACCGGTGGTGACAGTCGGTAATAGGTCTTCACCAATAATCTCCCCAATGTATTGGTCAGAAGATATTCATCTCTGAATGCCCTCAATATTTTCACCTTGGGGGCAAGGTAGCTACCATAAGCGGCTGTAGCAATGAAGCAGCCACCGCCGTCTCCTGAGGGTGGGACATATTGGTATTTATATTGGAAAATGCCGGCACCTGAGGTGCCCGCGTAGAGGACATCTTTATCAGTTGGGTCAATTAACAGCGTACCAACCCAGATTGCATAATTATTGGCGATTAGTCCGGTGTTTATTGCAGACCAGTTAACACCACCGTCGACGCTTTTGAATACACCGCTATTAGGCGTGCCGGCATAAAGGATGGCAGGGTCATCAGCATCAATAACCAGGGCAGTAGGTGCTTCCCATAAGCTATTATTATTAATAGTGATCCATGTGACTCCGCTATCGGTACTTTTAACTAGTACGCCGTATGGTGTTCCAGCGTATAGAGTAGATGATGTGACCGGATCCATCGTTAATGAGAAAATATTGCCGGAAATAATATTGCTCCAGTTAGTACCATAGTCCGTACTCTTGTAGAGCCCGCCAGCTCCATAAGCAGCACTTGCGGCGGCGTACACTATAGCGGGGTTTTCGGGGTCTATAACTATGTCAAAAAAACCATGGGTGGAGTTAATCAGGGACCAGTTTGCGCCGCCATCAATACTCTTGTGTAGCCCAGCATGAGTCACACCGGCATAGAGTGTAGAAGGTGTTTTTGGGTCAATACTTAGTGTTAATACCCCTCCGCTGTAGTTGAGCCCATTGTTAATGGTGAACCAGCTGCTGCCACCATCGATGCTCTTGCGTAGCCCATCGCTAATGGCATAAAGCGTCGTCGGGGTCACAGGGTCGATGATCTCGACAGAACCGTTTCTCAGGGCATTATTGATGTTGAGCCAGTTGGTGCCACCATTGGTGCTTTTGAATACGCCAGTTGCGGAGCTGGTGAGAGTGGCGCTTGCGTACAGGGTAGTTGGCGTAACCGGGTCAATGGCCAGGACTTGTACATGGGGTGTTGTTGTATCTATGCCACTATTAAGGTTGGTCCAGCTGCTGCCACCATCAGTGCTCTTTGATATTCCCCCGCTGTCGCTGCCAGCATAAAGGGTATTTGGAGTGTTGTAGTCTATGACAAGACTATTGATATTCCCGTAAGTGAGTCCGGTGATGGCCCAGTTAGCACCACTATCGGTGCTCTTGAATAAACCAGCAAGCGAGCTGGTGTATATCGTGCTCGGTGTAACAGGGTCAATGGTGAGACTTTTAATTTGCGTGTCGGTCAGGCCTGAATTGATCTGAGCCCAGTTAGCGCCACTATCGATGCTCTTGAATATACCGCCAGAGCCTGTGCTTGCATAAATAGTGCTCGGAGCCACAGGGTCAATGATCAGATGTTTTATATCTGGGAAGTTCAGACCGTTGCTGGTGTCAATGATGTTCCAGCTATTGCCACCATCGGTGCTTTTGAATGCCCAGCTGGAGGTGCCGGCATATAGAGTGTCTGGTGAGCCTGGATTAATTGCCAGGCTTTTGACCCGTGTGTCAGTCAGGCCGATACTGGTGGTTGACCAGAAAGCGCCACCATTAGTGCTTTTGAATATGCCATCAAAGGTGCCGGCGTAAAGGGTGGTCGGAGTAGCGGGATCAATAGCCAGACTTGTGATATCAGTACTGGTCAGGCCGTTGTTTACGGTAGACCAGCTAACGCCACCATTGGTACTTTTGAATATTCCGCCCCCGGTCGTACCTGCGTAAAACGTCGTTGGGGTGACAGGGTCGACGGCAAGACATCTCACATCGGAAAAAGTTAAGCCTGCCTTGACTGACGACCAGCTGGCGCCGTTGTCGATACTTTTGAATGGGCCGTCATCTGTGCCAGTGTAAAACGTAGTTGGGACGGCAGGGTCTGAGATCAGTGTGGAAATAAATAGATGGTGCAGACCGTTGTTGATAGCGAACCAACTAGCACCACTGTTGGCGGTTTTGAAGGCTCCACCGCCTGTTGTGCCTGTGTACAGAATGTTGGGGTCAACTGGGTCAATGGCAATGCTTCTTATGCCTATATTAGTCAGGCCCGTCGTATTGATTGCAGACCAGTTAGCGCCGCTATCCGTGCTTTTGAATATGCCGCCAACTAGTGTTCCAGCATAAAGCGTTGTAGGTATGGTCGGGTCAATTGCGATACTTGTTATGTAAGTCTGGCTCAGGCCGTTATTGATAGCTGTCCAGCTCGCGCCACCATCGGTGGTTTTGAATACGCCGCCATACTCAGTGCCAACGTAAAGTGTCGTTGGCGTGACTGGATCAATGGTCAGGGCCTTTATAGTTTTGTTGGTAAGACCGGTATTGGTAGCAGTCCAGTTTGCACCACCATCAGTGCTTTTGAATATGCCTCCTCCGAAATCTATTGCAGCATAAAGAATTGTGGGTGTGGCGGGGTTAATAGCTAGCTTCTTGATGTAATTGCTGCTTAGTCCATTATTTATGGCTGTCCAGTTTGCACCGCCATCGGTGCTTTTGAGTATGCCCTGATTTTCTGTTCCCGCGTAGAGGGTGGATGTCGTAGCAGGATTAATGACTAGAGACCGGGTAGAGATGTGGTTATTGATGAGCGTCCAGCTTGCGCCACCATCGGTACTTTTGAATGCACCATTATATTTGGCGACATACAGGGTGGTTGTGACCGATGGGTCAATAGCTATATCTCGAATACCAGTGACGCCACCTGGATAAAGATTGCCTATTCCGTTACTAATTGCAGACCAGCCTGCGCCACCATCAGTACTTTTGAATACGCCGCCATTTGTCAATCCTGCGTAGATGGTGGATGTTGAGAAAGGATCAATGGTCAGAGCCTCAATAGTGCCACCGGGTGGGCCAGTGCTGGTCCATTTATTTATACCGGCAGAGGACTCAGTGGGTATTAATATATCCATCAAAACCAAAACAGTAAACAAACAAATCAGAGTTTGTTTTTTCATATTTGCCCACTCCTCAGTTAATAATATGCTTCCTAACTAAGGGAAATCAAGGTTACGTTTCATGTGTTGAGTTATTAATGAAATGCTGAATTTATAGTGAATTTGGGAATGCTAGTAAACGCTATAATTAGCGCATGAACGCTCAACTTGCTGTCCTGCTGCCTTTCTATAATTCTGCTTCCACTCTGGTAGAAACCCTCGACTCCATTCTGGCTCAAACTTTCCAGGACTTCGTACTGATTGCGGTGGATGACGGTAGCACCGACAATTCCTGCGACATCGTGCGTGACTACATGAAACAGGATAATCGTATCGAACTACTGCAAATGGAACATCAGGGTGTGGTCGGTGCAATGAACCATGCAATGGATAACTGTACGGCCCCCGTTTGTGCGCGCATGGACGCCGATGACATCATGGCACCCGAGCGGCTGGCGTTACAGTTCGATTATTTGCAGGCGAACCCTGATATTGCACTGGTTGGCAGCCGCGTGCGGGTATTTCCGGAAGAAATCATCCAGGATGGCTTCCACGAATACATCCGCTGGCAGAATGACTGCATTACACCGCAGCAGATTGCGGACAATATTTATGTCGAGCTGCCGATTGTCAATCCTTCTATCTGTTTTCGTCGTGAGCTGGTGCTGGGTGTGGGTGGCTATCATGATGGTGATTTTCCTGAGGATTATGAATTGCTGCTACGATTGCATCAATATGGTTATCAAATGGCGAAGCTGCCTGATGTGCTGTTGCACTGGCGCGACGGTGATGATCGCCTGACTCGTACTGATCAGCGTTATTCACGTGCTGCATTTGATCGGATTCGTGCAGTTTATCTGGCAAAAGATCCTCGTTTGCAGCAGGGGCGACCAATTGCCTACTGGGGAGCCGGACGTGCTACACGTAGACGTACGGAACATCTTATTAGTCATGGTCATATGCCGCATGTCTGGATCGATATTGATCCGAGTAAAATAGGCAAGATTTATCAGGGTGCGGAGGTGGTGGCGCCGCACTGGCTGGAACAGGGCGAAAAGCCGTTTGTGCTCAGTTATGTCAGCAATCATGGCGCTCAGGCGCTGATTGCTCGTGATCTTGAGGGTAGAGGATATCGCAAAGGCATTGATTATTTGATGGTGGGGTGACCGGGTTCGGTTCCTGCGGCCTTGTCAGGAGTTCAGGTTCTCATAAATCAATGAGATAGCGATGGTGGCCGAGGTCTATTTTTTGCTCATATAGAAGTTCCATATTGTTTTGAAATAACGTAGAATACGCGGCTCGCTGAGGGCTGGTATTTATTTGGCGGCCTTTTAACTGATATATATTAGAGATTTACACATGGTAACGATTCGTTTATCCAGAGGCGGCAGCAAGAAGAAGCCGTTCTATCATTTTGATGTTAAAGATTCTCGTCGTTCACGCGATGGTCGTTATATCGAACGTTTGGGTTTTTTCAACCCAGGTGCTCGTGGCGGTGAAGAGCGTCTGATGGTTGATCTTGAGCGCGTTGCGCACTGGTCAGGTGTTGGCGCACAGACATCCGATCGTGTAGCTAGTCTGCTTGTAGAGGCTCGTAAAAACGTAGCCGCTTGATTTATAAGTATTTTCTGATTCGTGTTGGAGAATAATGAGAAGATACTTGTAGGTAAAATTAGCGGCCTTCACGGAGTGAAGGGCTGGGTTAAAGTATTTTCGGATACCGATCCAAGAGATGGAATCACAAAATACAGGTCCTGGCTTTTACAGCTTCCCAACGCCAATGCAGGGCAATGGTGTGAGATCAAGCTAGAAGGGGGGCGTAGTCAGGCTAAAACGGTGATTGCCAAGCTTGAAGGTTATGATGACAGGGATGAGGCTATGCAGTTGGTTGGAGCGCGTATCGCGATTAACCCTGATCAGCTAAAACCTCTGGATGAAGATGAATTTTACTGGCGAGACCTGATTGGTCTGCGCGTAGTCAACCAGCAGAATATTGAGCTGGGAGTGGTAGATAGATTATTTGAGACTGGTGCAAATGATGTGCTGGTCGTTAAAGATGAGACGCAGGAGCGACTGATTCCATGGACACTGGGGTATGCGGTGCTTGAAGTTGATACCGAGCAGGGCGTTATTCAGGTTGACTGGGACGAAGATTTTTAAAGATTGAAAGTTGGTGAAACGAGGTACGATCATGCATTTTCATGTCATTACCTTGTTCCCCGAAATGATCGAACAGATGTGTGAATTCGGCATTTTGGGGCGGGCCATCAAACGGGGCATTGTTAAGCTCAGTTGCTGGAACCCGAGGGACTTCACGCAGGATCGCCATCGTACTGTCGATGACCGGCCTTACGGTGGTGGTCCCGGAATGCTGATGAAAGTACAGCCGCTGGTGGATGCAATCAACGCAGCCAAACAACAGGCTGGAGAAGAAGCCAGAGTGATCTATCTCAGTCCGCAAGGGCAGCTTCTGAATCAGCAGGCAGTCATGAAAATGGCTGAGAAGCCCGAACAGAAGCAGTTGATTTTGATTGCCGGCCGTTATGAAGGCATCGACGAGCGCTTGATCAAGCAGTGTGTCGATGAGGAATGGTCAGTCGGTGATTATGTGCTCAGCGGTGGTGAAATGCCCGCTTTGATAGTTATAGATGCCGTCGCAAGGATGTTGCCGGATGTTCTGGGTGATGCAGATTCTGCGCAACAGGACTCGTTCATGGAAGGGCTGCTGGATTGCCCGCACTATACGCGACCGGAGGAAGTGAATGGTCAGGCGGTGCCGGAAGTTTTGTTAGGCGGAGATCATAAAGCAATTGATCGTTGGCGAAAGAAGCAGGCACTGGGAAGAACCTGGTTGCGTCGGCCGGATTTACTGGACAAGCTGCAACTGAACGATGAGCAAAAACAATGGTTGGCCGAGTTTCAGCAGGAACACGAACAATCTGAACACTGAATTTTTGATTTAAATAGAGCAACGCCTAGCAGGTGTCGCCGAATAGCGGAAAAGAACGCGGAGTAAAAAATTATGAGCAATATTATTCAACAGCTCGAACAGGAACAAATGGGTCGTGAACTTCCACACTTCTCTCCAGGTGACACTGTCGTTGTTCAGGTACGTGTACAGGAAGGTGATCGTGAGCGTTTACAGGCTTTCGAGGGCATTTGTATCGCCAAACGTAACCGTGGCATGAATTCAGCATTCACCGTCCGTAAAATTTCTCACGGTGAAGGCGTAGAGCGTGTTTTCCAGTCTTACAGCCATGGTGTTGCCGGTGTTGAAGTCAAACGTCGCGGTAAAGTACGTCGTGCCAAACTGTACTACCTGCGTGGACTGACTGGAAAGGCGGCACGCATCAAGGAAAAATTGTAAGCCGTTACAGGTCTGCAATAGATTCCAGTTATCAGTGGCCCTCTTCAGGGCCACTTTTTTTGCCCGTGTATTATTGATCTGGGGAAATATTTTTTGCGGCGGAGTAAACTGCGACTTATGAAATTGCATGCTGCGAAAAAGACTATTCTGATTTTACTTCTGTTGATGACGGGTTTATCAACAGTGTCAGGTTATGCGGATGATGCATTACCTCTTCCTCTTGAAAATGTTTTCGAACTGGATGCCGTTAATGAATCAGCTGTTGTATTCCATTCACTAGAACAAATGGATGAGCTAGTTAGTCTGGGGATGCCTGCTCTGGCATTGCGCCTGCTAACACGTGAACAAACTAACTGGCCAACGTACTCTTCCGATTGGTATGCTTTTGAACGAAAGCATATAACATTATTAGTTGCACTGGATGATTGGCGGCAGGTGATTGATCGTACTGAATTGTTATTGAAAAATGAAATTCAAGTTCAACAAATGCCCATGCAAATTTTTAGATGGTTCAGTACTCAACAGGTTATTGCAAGGCTGAGACTCGGGCAGGCAGAGGTAGCCTTGTCACAACTTAGAAATTTACTCTGGCATCCGTCACAGGTGGATTCCGAGCAGAATGATTCAGATATTATTGCACTCTGGCGACGGCTGGTGATTCGCACTTATCTGGCGATGAATGCCGATGATAATGCGCAAAAAGCCCTGCTTCGTTATCAGTATGATTACAGAAGTAATCACCAAAATCTAAATATAGAGTGGCGTTTATTGCGAGCACGTTCACTATTGCGTACCGGCCATGCAGAAGAAGTTGTTGTTTTGCTCTCAGATTCAAAAAATCACACTGCACAGGCGTTGCGCTTGCTCGCTGCTGTAAGGTCACGGCCTGATAATTCAGAGCTGTATACGCAGGAAGCACAGGCTTATATCAATAATTCGAAATTGAACAAGGGCGAGTTATGGGCTTATCAATATGTAATATACCAAGCACTGCTTGTGCAAAAAAAATTAAGCGAAGCTACGCAGGTGCTCAAAGATCTATTAATTATGCCCGAAACCTATTTTTTACTGGGTGAAGAATTTGTTATTAGTAGCGATGATTTATGGAAGTTGTATGAAACTATAGGAATGCAAACAGGGAATCATTCAAAGTTGCTATTGGGTGATGACCTGTCCTGGTATAACAAGGCAAATGAGTTACGGGAAAAAAATACTGTTGAGGCTTTGGGCCTTTATGTGGTGTTGGCATTTAATGCTAGCGATGCAAGTAAACAACTAATGGCACATAGGGAGATTGTGGCCTTGTTGCAAAAAGATAAAAATGGTCTTGAGCTTATTAATCAGTTGTATCTACATGGTGCAGCGATTGATTCGCTGGAGAGTTTGCCGCTGGAAGTACGTTATAGCTTGATAGATTATGCATTATCAAAAAGTGACATGAAATTAGCGGTACGTTTAATGCAAAGTGTGCAGCAGCCACCTCAAGGGCAGGATGGTTTTTCCTGGGCTATGCGTAAGGCCAGGGTGATGGTGCTGGAAGGCGCTTACGTGGAAGGCGAAACCGTGCTGGTAAATACACTGCAGAAAGTCGAGCAGATTACACAAGACCAGCTTGACCAGTTTTTACAGGTGATATTTGATTTGCAGGCTGTCTATCGTCATCAGCAAGTGCTGGCATTACTGGACTCGCTAAAACCGGAATGGATGAATGAAGATATTCATCGTGAGTTATTCTTCTGGAAAGCTGAATCTTATTCGGCGCTTGAGCAGTATGACCGGGCTGCCTGGTCATATTTGAAATCGGCACAACTGGCTGACCAATCGCAAGCTGATTTATGGGCGCAATCGGCGCGATTCAAAGCGGCAGGAACATTGGTTAAGGCGGGTTTGTATGATGATGCTCAGGTTATTTATAGCCGATTATTAGAGAGCACCGCCTCTGAGTCAAGAAAGTCTGCGATCAAGCAGGAGCTACAGCAAATTCATTTATTGCGCAATGCAGAAAAGAACAAAACAGATGCGCTCTGAAAACGTAGTCATCCAGACACCGTTTACAACAATGAGGCTGGTATTCGAATCAGATGTCCTGATGAGTGTTGATTTTTTCACGCAGGAGAAATTGTCATCGCCTGTATCACTGGCGGCTAAAAAGGCCTGCCAGCAGATTGATGCTTATTGTTCGAAGCAGTTAGCCAATTTAAAGTTTAATATTGAGCTACAGGCAGAAGGCACGCCATTCCAGCAAACAGTCTGGCGAGCTTTGCAGCAAATACCCGCTGGCCAGGTAATGACTTATGGTCAACTGGCGCAGCAATTAAATACCTCGGCAAGAGCAGTGGGTAACGCCTGTCGTGCCAACCCGATTCCTCTGGTGATTCCCTGTCATCGAGTTGTTTCAAAGTCAAGTTTAGGTGGTTTTTCAGGTAGTCGGGATGGTGCTCCTGTAGAAATTAAAGCGTGGTTACTTGAGCATGAAGGTGTGTCTATATAACTATTAGCAGAGCGTACTTTTTGATATAAAGAAGGCTCGTTAATAGCTGTCAGTAGTGGTTTAATTTACAATGGTCGTTTCTACTCACTTTCTTTATTTTTCTCATGCATCACTCATTAAATAGTGAAATTGTTCTAGCTTCAGCCTCACCGAGGCGGCTGGAGTTGCTGCAACAAATCGGCGTTCGAGCTCTGGTCAAACCAGTGCCTGTTGAGGAAGTTTTCCTGGTCGGAGAGTTGCCATTAGAGTTTGTGCAGCGCCTGGCTCTGGAGAAGGCCAGGCATGGTTTTGAACTAATGTCCCAACAGGGCATCGAATTGCCGGTTTTAGGTTCAGATACCATCGTCGAGCTAGATGGTGAAGTGTTCGGTAAACCCGCAGATAGTGAGCAGGCGAAGTCAATGTTAGCTAAACTCTCAGGGAGGGTTCATAACGTGTATACAGCAGTGGTCATTAAGACAGTAAATGCTGAATATTCAGCTTTGAGTAGCAGCCAGGTTGAGTTTTCAGTGCTTTCAGATGAGATGATTGAGGAGTATGTGGCTACCGGTGAATCAATGGATAAGGCGGGAGCTTATGCTATTCAGGGCATGGCGGCCCGGTTTGTGAAAAATTTAAATGGGAGCTACTCGGGTGTGATGGGCTTGCCACTATTTGAGACTGCGCAATTGCTGGCAAAAGCACAGGTAAATCTCTCTGAGCAATAGAGATGAATGTAAATAATAGTTTTTAAATCAGAAGAAGAATAATGTCGATTTGTAAGGAAATTTTGATCAATATCACACCTCAGGAAACGCGAGTAGCGATTCTTGAGAACGGTATGTTACACGAGTTGTATATTGAGCGTAGCCGTAGCCGTGGTTTGGTGAGTAATGTTTATAAAGGGCGTGTGGCGAGAGTATTGCCTGGCATGGAGGCAGCATTTATCGAAATTGGTCTGGAGCGTGCTGCATTTCTGCATGTTTCCGATATGGCCGGTTACAAAAAACAAAATGGCAGTGATGAAACAACAGAGCCTCCACAGATTGGTCGGTTGCTGAGAGAAGGGCAGGAGTTACTGGTTCAGGTGATCAAGGATCCGCTGGGTACCAAAGGTGCACGTTTGACTACCAATATAACAATCCCATCGCGTTATCTGGTGTTTATGCCTAATTCAGAGAACATTGGTGTGTCTTCACGCATTGAAAATGAAGAAGAGCGTGAGCGTCTCAAAAATATGTTGTTATCACAAAAAGGACTGATTAAAGGTGCCGGTTATATTTTGCGCACTGCAGCGGAAGTTGCTACGGAAGATTCTATAGCCAGAGACATTAATTATCTGAATCGACAATGGGATAATATTAATGCAGCTTCTCATGTGGAAGCAGGCAATGTAGTACATAAAGACCTGCCTTTATATCTGCGCACACTGCGTGACATGGTGGATGATGATCTTGAAAAAATCCGTGTTGATTCACGTGAGAGCTATTGTGCCATGCTGGAATTTGCCGGTACTTATGTGCCAGAAGTAGAAGAGAAAATCGAGCATTATCCGGGTGAACGTCCCATTTTTGATTTGCACGGTGTTGAAGATGAAATACACAAAGGTCTGGATCGTAAAGTGCATTTGAAATCGGGTGGTTACCTGATCATAGATCAGACCGAAGCGATGACAACGGTAGATGTTAATACTGGTGCTTATGTTGGTAGTAGGAATCTGGAAGAAACCATTTTCAAAACCAATCTTGAGGCGGCGCAGGCGGTGGCACGACAATTACGTTTACGCAATCTTGGTGGCATTATTATTCTTGATTTTATTGATATGGGTGAAGAAGAACATAAACGTCAGGTGATTCGGGCATTAGAAAAAGCACTGGATAAAGATCATGCACGCACTCACGTTTGCGAGGTATCGAGTTTAGGTCTGGTTGAAATGACAAGAAAACGTACACGCGAAAGTTTGGAGCATGTGCTATGTGGTGTTTGCCCTACCTGTGCTGGTCGTGGCTCAGTGAAGACTGCGGAAACTGTTTGTTATGAAATATTCAGGGAGATATTGCGTGAGGCACGTCAGTTTGATGCCAGGGAATTACTAGTATTAGCTTCGCAGGAAGTTGTTGATTTGCTGGTTGATGAAGAGTCTGCCAGTTTGGCTGAATTGGAAGATTTTATCGAAATACCGATTCGTTTTCAGGCTGAGTCTATGTATACACAAGAGCAATATGATGTTGTGATTGTGTAGTGCTGACGACATTGTAATCCTGAGAAATAGTAAATGACCTGGTTTGACAAAGTTCGTCTTTACCTGATTTATACAGTCGCTGTAATACTGATTGTTCTCGCAGTAATTTTCAGTGCGTTGCGTGCCGCGTTACCTCATGCAACCGGTTATGTCCAGGAGCTTGAACAGACATTAACTGATCAAATTGGGCTGCCCGTTTCGATTGCCAGCATGGATGCAGATATGTACGGGCTAATACCACGACTTAAATTAGTCGATGTAGTTATCTACGATAAAGAAAATCAGCGTGAATTGCTGCGATTAGATGAGGCTTTTTTTGCATTGGCCTTTGTTGATTCTATTCTTCAATGGTCGCCCATAGTGGGTGATATTAGCCTGGTCGGTGCAGATCTTTATATAGAACGTTATGCCGATAATCGATGGCGTATTCAGGGTATTGAATTCGGTGGTAACGTCGCATCATCGTCAACTAGCAGTTCTGCTAATGAACTTATTTCTGCAATAAAAAATACAAGTTTTTCTCTGTTAGAAAGTGACATTCATTGGCGTGATTATCAATTGCATAGCGGGCAGCTCGATTTTATCGACGCCAATATTTTTATTGAGGAGTTCTTTGGTGACCATAGTCTGGAAATAGATTTACAGTTACCAGAAAAATATGGTGAATCTCTTAGGTTAATTGTTAAAACTGACGGTGATCTTGCGCACTTATCAGAAGCTGATCTGGATGTCTATTTACAAGCCAGAGCAATAAATTTAGGGCAATGGTCTTCCGCGCTGGATATGAGTGATTTGCCGACGGTGAATGGTGTGTTTAGCGGCGAGTTATGGCTGAATCGTGAAGATAAGGAGTTATCTCAAATCACGCTAGATGCAGTTATGAGCCGGTTAAATGTGACGCGAAAAAAACAGGGCGGATTTTCAATAGATAGTGTTACGGGTAAATTTGACTGGAAAAAAACAGATCGTGGCTGGTATTTTAGCAGTCGAGATATTCGCCTTAAAAAACAGGCCGTCGCGTGGCAGGTTCCCGCTAGAGTTAATATTATTAGAGATAAAGAAGGATTGTCATTGACTGCGACTTATTTCCGATCTCAAGATCTAATTAACATTGCGGGTGTTTTTTTTGATGATGAACAATTAGGCATTGTTAATACTTATCGACTTAATGATTTTTCGGGAGATTTTTATAATCTAGTTGTGACTTTGCCGGACGGCGATATGCAAAAAATTAAGTTCTCAACAACGTTCGAAAATCTTAATTTTTACGTACCAGGCAGTGAAATATTATTTCGTGGTGTAGATGGTGTATTAACGTACGCTGAGGATCAATCTAGAGTTGAGTTATTATCTGAGACTGTGGTAATGGATTTTGGGGATTTATTTCGTCAGCCATTGTCTGCTGATCTGGCAGAAGGCGTTGTGTTCTTGCAACGTAAAGACAATAACTGGCATATTAGTTCAGATGATTTTTATTTATTGAATCCAGATATTGAGATAAATACACGTTTAAATCTGGTGGTGGATAACAAGGGCGCATTATTTGCGGATATTCAATCTAACTTTGTAAATGCAATCGGTGCATCAATCCGTAAATATTATCCACTACCGATTATGTCAACGGGTTTGTTGAGTTGGTTAGACAGGGCTATTACTGATGGTTTTGTTGAATCGGGCAGTTTCGCTCTGCATGGTGATTTGAATCAGTTTCCTTATGTAGATAATGACGGTGTTATGCAAGTTGTTTTTGATGTGTATTATTTAACTTTAAATTTTCTTGAAGGCTGGCCATCACTGAATAACTCAAGTGGGCATGTTCGTTTTAATAATACTTCGATGTCTATAAGCGATGCCGGTGGGCAAACTTACCGGGGAAAAATGCTCAGGTCAAATATACGTATTCCTGATTTTAATAAACCACGTTTATTTATTGATGGCTACGTTGATGCTCCTGCAGAAGATCTTCAGCACTATGTCTGGAATAGTGGTCTGGATGATATTCTGGGAACAGCCATGAAGCAGTTTCATGCAAGCGGTGATACCGAGCTTGGCTTGACGCTGGAAATACCGATGGACAATAACATGGAGGAAATACTGGCTTATGGTTATTTGCAACTAAACGATAATGAACTGTTTTTTCCTGTAATGAGTTATGCGTTGAAGAATGTTTCAGGTCGCCTGTTTTTTGATGGTGATCAGCTGGAAGCCAAAGGGGTCAAAGCAAACTTCGAGGGTGCACCTATCAATATTAATATATCAAGCATTGATGTGTTTTCTAATGAACAGATGTCGGTGAAAATTCCAGAAACTAATGCAGTTGATGGAAAAAATATTCGACCCGAAATGGTTTTTAATATTAAAGGACGTTTACCTGCTGACGGCTTATTGAAAAAATTTGAGTGGATTCCAGAAAGCTGGGTTGATGGGGCATCAGATTGGGATGTGACCGTGCATTTACCAAAAAATACTCTAGATTATTCGGTTTTTGTAGAGATGAATTCGAATCTCGAAGGTACGGTTATCAGTTTATCAGATGCCGTTAGTAAACCTGGTACGGCATCGTTGCCGGTCAATTTCGAACTCAAAGCTTTGGGTAATGGTTTGCAGGTAGATGTCAAGTCTAAAGAGAAATTTACATTATTTGCAACCAGAAATGATGACAATATATGGGATTTTGTTGTCGACTCTGCTTTGATTCGTGGTAGTGGCAACTTTGCAGAAGATTTGAATAATAATTCAACGGCATCACTGGATCTTGAATATATCGATTTGCTGACATTATTTAAATCCACTAACAAAGCTGGTGAATCTATATCGTTGCCACCCACCTTTTTTCCGTCATTAAACCTTTCGACAAAGGTGCTTTTATGGAATGACTGGAAGTTTAATGATGCTAAACTTGAAACCAGTTGGCATTCGCACGGCATGTTAATTAACTCAATAAATTTATTAGGGCCATCGTTACAAATTAGTGGTCGTGGTAGTTGGTTAACGTCATGGCAAAATAAACATGAATCCAACTTTAAATTTTTTGTAAAAAGCAGTGATTTGGGCAATACATTATCAGCGTTAAACCTCAGCAATAATATGAAGCGCTGTGAGCAAACGGCAACGGTCGACTGGCGATGGTTTGATGAGCCTTACCGTTTTTCATGGCAGACCGTACAAGGTGTCTCACATTTTACATTGAAAGAGGGTGAGGTTAAGGCGTTAGATCCTGGGGCCAGCGGAAGAATTGTAGGGCTACTTAATATATTTAAGTTAATGGACAGGTTAACGTTAAATTTTAAAGATGTTGCTGGTGAAGGGTTCAGTTTTGATTCGGTTGAGGGTGATTTTGATTTCCGTGATGGTTATGCTTCGAGTAATAATATTGATGTGAAAGCGGCTGCTGCCAATATGAAGCTAAAAGGTCGAATTGGCATGGTCGATAAGGATTATGATCTGCTCATGCAGGTTAAGCCAAATTCATCTGCAGCCGCATTTACTGGTGGCACGTTGGCAGGCGGGCCGATTTTGGGTGCAGGTCTTGTGTTAATTAATAAATTATTAGGGCTGGAAGCGAGTGCTTACGATGAGTATAAAATTACAGGCTCATGGGATGAGCCGAAAGTTGATAAAATTGCTGAGCGCATCGCAGAGAAAGACTTAGAAGAATAGATATGCATAAAGTTATAATTACCCCATTTTTTTTGTATAACCTGCTGAAAAGACTTTTTATTTTGTTTGTTCTGGTTTCGGGGGTATTATTTGCTGTGACTGTAAGTGCGGATGTGGCTGAATCTGGGGAGCAGCAATGGAAGTTGACAGAAGAACAATGGGATTTGGTCAAGCAGGGCGAACAATTATTGGAAATTCCAGTGATGCAACAGGTGGTTAATACATGGTCGTTAAAACCAAATCAGGCTATAGAGTTAAGATATCCTGGTGGAGAAGAAGGTGAATTGTGGGTTGGTGAGCTGAAAGATTGGTTGATTTCGCTGGCAATTCCTTCACAATATTTGTTTGTGGTTGCCGGCAGTGGTGAAGCAGGTGTTATTATTATCAAAATATTCAAAGCTGGAGAGTTATAAAGGTGAGTAAGGTTGCAGCAATTCAAATGGCATCAGGCCCAAATGTGCAGGCGAATTTGGATGAGGCCGGAAAATTTATAAAAATTGCTGTTCAGCAAGGGGCAGAGCTGATCGTTTTGCCTGAGAATTTTGCCATTATGGGTATGGCTGAAACAGATAAGGTAGGTATTGCCGAGAAATATGGGCATGGCTTGATTCAGGATTTTTTGCGTGACCAGGCATCAAAACATGGTGTATGGGTAGTCGGTGGTACGATTCCTATTCAATCGAGCGAGACCAATAAAGTTTATGCGGCATGTCTACTATTCAATGATTCTGGTGAGGTGGAAGCTCGTTACGACAAAATTCATTTATTCGATGTGACTCTGGCAGAGAGTGGGGAAAGTTATACAGAGTCTGAAACCACGGCATCGGGAGATAAAATCGTCGTTGCCGACACACCTTTTGGCCGTCTTGGTCTGGCCATTTGTTACGATCTTCGTTTTCCTGAAATGTTTAGGGCAATGGCTGAAGCTGGGGTGGATATTTTTGCACTACCTTCGGCGTTTACCAGCCTGACGGGTAAGGCACACTGGGAAACTTTGATTCGCGCGCGTGCCATCGAAAATCTATCGTATATGGTTGCAGCCGCACAGGGGGGATACCATGTTAATGGTCGTGAGACTCATGGTGATAGCATGATTGTTGATCCCTGGGGAGTGGTGCTTAATCGCCTGCCACACGGTACTGGCGTAGTTGTATCTGAGATTGATGTTACTAAGCTCAATAAGACACGTAAATTATTTCCTGCACTGAGCCACCGGCGTCTGAATTGTAAAATTAAGTTCGGTTAATACAGGATGTTGAGGGCTGACTTATTCTCAAGTCAGCCCCTGATCTTGTAGATCTCGTAAATATTTAAATAATTTACGTGAAGAGGTAGGTGGTTTTTCCTGTTGTTGCTCACGTTTTGCCTGACGGATCAGCTGATTGATGTGCTGGCGATCAATATCAGGGTGAGTGTCGATGATTTCATTAAGTGCAGTTTTATCATCTGCCAGTAAACGGTCGCGCCATTGTTCTGTTTTTCTGAATTGCACCGTATTTGTATCATGTTTGTGCCTGATCTGCTCAATCTGTTTTTTTACCGCTTCGTTGTCAATCTGACGCATGATTTTTCCAATGTATTGACGCTGTCGTTTAAGCCCGCTGCGAGATTGTATTTTTCGTGCTGTGCTAACAGCGTCATTGAGTTCTTCCGGTAGATTCATGGCGTCAAGTTCACTCTGCTTGAGTTTGAGCAGTTCTTCGCCCAATTTTGTTAGCGCATCGCAATCACGTTTTACCTGTGATTTGCTGGGCAGCAAATCATCATCAAATTCATCATCGGTCATCACAGATCGTCGAACTCCTCAGTGTTGTCTATGGCTTTTTTGAAATTCATGGTTTTATCAGACAGAAATTGTGCGTTATTGAGTGACATAGTCAGTTGCCGTTTACCGTCTTCCCATTTTTCAATTTTGACGGGAAGATTATTTAGACTGGGTGCCAGCCATAAATAAATAGGGTGTTTATTTGAGCTGTCGTCACGCTCTACCTTGATGGTCTGCATGATATTACCGTTGACTTCTATTTCATCAACGCCGTGTGTAATAAATGAGTAGGTCTGGAATCGGCCTTTGACCATCATGGTGTATTTCTGAAGTGGGGTATTTTCACTGGTGTTGGTCATTAAGGGAATCATGTAGCTACTTGTGTCCCATACCGGTTCATCTATTTTAAGATCCAGTTCTTCCCCGTAGGCTGTGCCGTTGACTTTACCCAGTAGTTTTTCACTAGATTGAATCCAGTCAATTTTTATCTGGATATCACGATTTTTTTCGTCATCGGATGTTTGTCGGTAACTGAATTCAGTCAGTAGTAATTGGCCGTTCTGTATTGATAAAAAGCTATTTTCATCCAGTTCATCGTTACGTAGCATTGCTGCTAGTCCTACCGGCTCGGTGTGTTGAGTGATGCGGATGCCATTATTCTCATGTTTGAGTGAATAAACACTTTTCGCTAAAGTTACCCCATATTTTTTAAGATCATAGCTGGCACTAAATTCAAGCGGCAGTGAAAATCCAGTGGAAGGCAGGAGGATCAGTGTCAGTATTAGCGCACTGACAGTAGTTCTTATCGAGGTAAAGAAAGCGTATCGGATTGCCATATTGCTATTTCATTTACAGGTTTATTGTCAAAGTGTACACGATTATTGATCAAGCTGAGCCGGCCACTGGTAAACCATTCTATAGCGAGTGGGTAAATAATATGTTCCTGTTTTAATACACGCGCGGCGAGTGAGGTTTCATCATCATCAAGTACCGGTAGCTTCGCCTGTATGACAACAGGGCCGCTATCAAGTTCGTTACTGACAAAATGAACACTGGCACCATGTTGGTCATGGCCCGCTTCGAGAGCACGTCGGTGTGTGTGCAGGCCTTTAAATTCGGGTAATAACGAAGGATGAATGTTGAGTATACGGCCTTCATATTGTTCGATAAAGGCCTTTGGTAATATTCGCATAAAGCCGGCCAGCACGATTAGATCAGGATTCAGTTCGGCCACCTGATTAGTTAAAGCTTCATCGAATTTCGTGCGTTCAGTAAACTTGGTATGGTCGATAACTATCGTCCTGATACCAGCAGTTTTGGTTTTTGCAAGACCTAAAGCATCGGGGCGATTACTGATAACGGCACTGATATTTGCGTGAATCCGTTTGTCGGCAACGGCATCAATAATCGCCTGAAGATTACTGCCTGAGCCTGAAATTAATATGACGATTGACGGCGTGCTCACTGGCGCAAATGTTTATTTGAAAACAACGTTGGCTTCGCCTGATGATTGAACTATTTCGCCCAAACGCCAAGCTTTTTCACCTGCATCATTAAAAGCCTTAATGGTGTTGCCTGCGTCTTCTTCAGCAACGATGATGGCCATGCCAATGCCGCAGTTGAAAGTTCGGTACATTTCATTTATTTCGATATTACCGTTCTTTTGCAGCCATTCAAATACAGGTGGTAATTTGCAACTCTGTTCATCGAGAATGGCCTGAGTGTTATTGGGCAGGACACGTGGAATATTTTCGAGCAGGCCGCCGCCAGTAATGTGAGCTAGTGCATGCAGAGGAATGGTTTTTAATACTTTGAGAATCGATGAAACATAGATACGTGTAGGTGCCAGCAGCGCATTGCCCAGTGTGGTGTCACCGCAGGCCTGGTCTAGCGAAGCCTTGCTGACTTCGATGACTTTGCGAACCAGAGAATAACCGTTTGAATGAGGTCCGCTGGAAGCCAGTGCGATAATGGCATCACCGGCTTTTACCTTTGAACCATCGATAATATTTTCTTTTTCGACCACCCCGACGCAGAACCCGGCCAGATCGTAATCGCCTTCACTATACATACCCGGCATTTCAGCCGTTTCACCGCCAATCAATGCAGCACCGGATTGGCGACAGCCCTCAGCGATACCTTCAATAACATTAGCCGCTATCTCAGTGTTCAGTTTACCAGTGGCGTAATAATCGAGGAAAAATAGTGGTTCGGCACCCAGTACCAGGATATCGTTGACACACATAGCAACCAGGTCAATGCCGATCGTGTCGTGTTTGTCTAGCTCTATCGCCAGTTTCAGTTTTGTGCCGACGCCATCGGTGCCGGAAACCAGTACAGGTTGTTTGTAACCGGCCGGAATTTCGAATAAACCGCCAAAACCACCGATACTGCCCATCACGCCTGGACGCTTTGTGCTATTCACGCTACCGCGAATTTTCTCGACCAGCAGGTTGCCTGCATCGATATCGACACCGGCATCGCGGTAACTGAGGGAGATGTTTTTATTTTGAGTATTATCCGACATTATTGGAAGCCAGTACTTGTGTGATATTAATAGGTGATTTTAAGGTGTGATATTGTACACGCTCTTAGCTGTGTGATTGTATAATCTGTCGAAATAATCCTCCAGTTTAATCATTTTATGGTCTATCAAAAAACAAAATTTCATCTTGGCTTTGCTTCAAACACAAGGCTAAAAACACTTCTATTGGTCTTCTGGTTGTCTATATTGGCACCGCTGACGGCTTCTGCCGTGGTAGTTGAAGGTTTGTTTGAAGTTGAGATGCCTGTTCTTGATGAAAGTAAGGAAATTCGTCGTGCCGCACAGGATGATGGTTTGGTCGAAGTACTCGTTCGTGTTTCCGGTGATAGCCATATTCTTGAAAAAATTGAAGCACCAGCGGCAAACAGTTATGTACAGCAGTTTGAATATTTGGTGCAACCCTCAATCGAGATTGGTGGTGCGCCCACGCAACTACTCTGGGTGCGTTACAACGCGACCAGAATACTGGATTTTTTACGTAAACAAGCAATCCCTATTTGGGGTGAGCGTCGAAGCCAGGTGGTAATATGGCTAGCCGTACGGGATGGTAATCAACGATATATCCTGAAAAATGGCGATACTTCTTTGATCAAATCAAAAGCTGATGCAGCATTTAGTCGCCGTGGCATGCCGGTAATCTGGCCACAAAATGATGCAATCGATCAGCAATTAGTCCGTTTTGCTGATGTCTGGGCGGGTTTTGCTGATCCATTAAATCAGGCTTCAAAACGATATTCATCAGGGCCTGTTATCGCGGCTAATATGGGCTGGAATGGATCTGAGTGGGAAGGTGAATGGTCTTTATTGCTAGATGATGAGGTTCATAAATGGAGTCTGCATGGTCTGGATTATGTGGGCCTTATTTCGACAGCTACTGATCTGATTGCTGATATTATGGGGCAAAAATATGCAGTGCTGGAGACTTTTGATGTCACTCAGTTAACAACAATTTCGGTAGAAATTGATCAGGTTAAAAATGTGGAAAACTATCGACGCATCAATAAATATCTGATGAGTTTATCGGCAGTGCAATCAGTGCGGCTTTCACAGGTTGAACCGAATCGCGTGTTTTTTGACCTGGCCTTGCGTAGTAAAGTAGATGATTTACTGAATCAGATTAAGTCAGGCTCAATTTTAGCGTTACTTGCAGCTGATAATGTTGACCGGGAGTCCGAGCAAAAATCACAAGGTGAGTTGAAGGATGAACAGATCATAACGGATACACCTGAAAATATAACAACAAATACCACAGCCAGCGATGTTGCTTTACTTCCGGTGAAAACAGTAATTTACCGTTTTGCGTTGCAGTAGTCATGTCTCCGTCTAGCAAGGTTAGTACATCATTTCGGCAATTACCGCTACATTTTGGTGTACGGGATGTTCTAAGTTTCGATACGCTGGTGGCCGGTAGTAATGCAGTTGCAGTTGGTATCGTGCAACAATGTGCTTTGGGTGAGGGTGAAAAACAGGTTTATATCTGGTCACCTCATGGTGAAGGTAAAGGAGGTGGCAAAAGCCATTTATTACAGGCTGCCTGCCATCAGGCCGCACAAAATCAACGCACTGTATGTTATTTACCTGTTAGAGAGATTATTAATTTGTCGGTAGATGTACTGGATGAATTAGAGCAGTTGGATTTAGTATGTCTGGATGATATTGAGCTGATGGCCCAATTACCTGATTGGGAAGAAGCTTTGTTTGATCTTATTAATCGTATGCGTGAATCGGGAAACTCTCTGTTGCTAGCGGCTTCATCTTCTCCAGAAGCAATAGCGGTAAAATTGCCGGATTTGCGCTCTCGTCTGGCCTGGGGGCCGGTATTTCAGTTGCAGGCTTTGAGTGATGATGGCAAACGTGAGGCTCTGCGTACTCGAGCCGGACAACGAGGGCTGGAAATGCCGGATAATGTCGCCGAATATTTGATGCGCCATTATCCGCGTGATTTATTCGGACTGTTCGAACGGCTTGAACTGCTGGATACTGCCGCCATGGCGATGCAGCGACGATTAACTGTTCCTTTTGTTAAATCTGTGCTGGAATCGGCTGCGGATATTTAATTCAAAAACCTTCACCGCAGAGACGCGGAGGTGCAGAGTAAATCTTTTTATCATGGTTTTACTTACGGCAAAACCATATACAACATAATTATTTTTTAGAGTTTTTCTCTGCGCCTCCGCGTCTTTGCGGTAAAAAATCTTTAGATGTTTTAATCGGGAGTATTTTCTTTCTGACTTCTTGAACTGAGCCGCGTGTAGAGCACGGTGCCGGTAAAAAATAGCAGGCTGAATGTGGTTACGTATAAGCCGAATATGAGTGTTTCATTAGCGCCCGCATACCAGATACCCAGGACAAAATAGAATATCGCCAGATATATCGACCAGGCGTGAGTGTAGGTTTTACCGTTGAGCAGTCCGCGTAGGGGAAACATGAGCGGACCCAGCTGGGTCAAAATGATAATAGAAATTAAATGCGCTTCAGTCTTGTGGATTAGCAAATGCCAGGCATAAAGTCCAATCATCAGTCCAAAATAACCGGACAGAGTTAGCCAGCGGGAAAGTAAAAGTGTTGGTATCGGCATAATTTAATTTTTAAGTTTTTTTGCGGTATGGGCCAGACGACGACCCAGCGCGAGACAAAGAGCACGTTCTTCATCGCTCAGCACGTTGGGTCCGCTATCACTGGTAACCCGACTGGCACCATAGGGAGTGCCACCGGTTTTAGTGCTGAGTAATTCAGTTTGGGTGTAGGGCAGGCCGGTAATCAGCATACCGTGATGCAATAAGGGTAGTATCATGGTGAGCAAGGTGCTTTCCTGTCCACCGTGCAAGCTCATACTGCCGGAAAAAACGGCGGCAGGTTTATCCACTAACTTGCCGGACATCCATAAAGGGCTGGTACTATCGATAAAGTATTTCATTGCTGCAGGCATATTGCCAAAATGGGTCGGGCAGCCCATGGCCAGTCCTGCACACTCTTCGAGATCCTGAAGTGCGGCGTAGAGTGGGCCGTTTTCGGGGATGATATTTTCAGTTTTCTCAGTATTCGCCGATACCGCAGGTACGGTGCGAATACGTGCTTCCATGCCTTCGACTTCCTCAATGCCATGAGCGATGATATTCGCCATTTCAGCGATGGTACCGCCGGGGCTGTAGTATAAAACTAGAATTGTAGACATTAAAGTATATCCAGTATTTTTTCAGGAGGGCGGCCAATGGTGGCCTTGCCGTTATGGATTACAATTGGGCGTTCAATAAGAATGGGATTATCAACCATGGCCTGTATCAGTGCATCACGGCTCAATGTTTCATCAGCCAGATTTAACTCATTATAAGGAATTTCATGTTGGCGCATCAGTTCACGGGGCTCCATGGAAAGCAAATTCAGGATCTCGTTGAGTTCGGCAACACTGGGTGGCTCGTTCAAATACTCGGTAACATCTGGCTTAATATCGTTGTCTTCAAGTAACTGCATACTTAATCGGCATTTGCTGCAGTTGGGGTTCAGGTAGATGCGTGTTGAGCTCATGGTCTATTTCTCATTATTTCGGGCAAGCTTACTGGAAGTGGATGACAGGTAAAAGTCACTAATAATATTTATGCTTTGATTGTTGAACGGCGGTTACATTCTCAGATTATAGTGGTTATAATCTGTCGCAAATAGGACAAAAAGCAATAATTACCCTTTTATATTGGAGATTTCATATTATGCGAACATCAATAGTACAAACAGCTGCACGTTTATTTTTAGTGGCATTTCTGGGTCTTGGTCTGGTAACTGGTTGTGCAACGACCGGTGAAACTGAACAAACTGCTGCAGAAGCGATTGCCGCTGCCAAGTCAGCTAATGCAGATGCAAAAGCTGCAGGTTATGAATGGACTGAGACTGCTGGCATTATTGAAAATGCTGAAAAAGCACTGGCTGAAGGTAAAGAAGACGAAGCTAAAGCTCTGGCGAATAAAGCAAGAATGCAGGCTGAAAATGCTATAGCACAGCAGAAAGCTGAAGCGAAAAAGTTTGAAGATGGTATGAGTGATGCTGATCGCGCGGCATTGAGTGGTGCTGAATCAGATATGTCTGCTAGTAAAAAGGCAGGTATGGGCGCAGGTGTAAGCAGTTACTCTGTTGTTCGTGGTGATAACTTGTGGGATATTTCGGGTAAGGATAATGTATATGGTAATTCTTACCAGTGGCCTCTGATTTATAAAACAAACCGTAACAAAATCAAAGATGCAGATCTGATTTACCCAGGTCAGGTTTTTGATATCGACCAGAATGCATCAGCTACAGATATTGATGCCGCTATCAATCATGCAAAAACACGCGGTGCATGGTCAGTGGGTGATGTTGAGCAATCTGATCTGGATTATCTGGCACGTTAATTTTTATCAGATATGAAAATGGAAAAGGCTCGCTTGCGAGCCTTTTTTTTTGACAGAAAATATTAAGTTAAGCCGAAAAATTATTAATGATTTGTTATCGCTATTTAATATCTGGACGTGTGCAGGGCGTGTTTTATAGAGCCAGTGCGCAGCATCAGGCCAGTGCTTTAGGTTTACGAGGCTGGGTGCGTAATCTGGTTGATGGTCGAGTCGAATTGCTGGCCTGCGGTGATCAAAAGGCACTTGATGAATTGGAAAAATGGTTAAAAATAGGCCCGGAATACGCAAAAGTGTCTAATATAGAGATAATAAAAGAGAATCAGAAAGCGCTATCTGGCAATTTTGAAGTAAGGCCGACCTCATCACTGTGACTATCACAGGGCGAATAATATGAATACAGCGGTAGAAAATAAAAAAAGTTACAAACTGGATGTGCATGAAGTCCTGACCTGGTTGGAGCAGGATGAAATGGTTTCAGCAGATAACGCACATATGGTGCGTATGCTGGCAGGGGGGAAAGCTTTTGAAGATAAACATCCGTTGGAGATTATTGCAGAGCGTAACTGGATCGATGAGAGTAAAACACGACCTCTGACGCTTGATGTTTTGGCTGAATGGTTCGCTCGGCGTGTAGGTTTGCCTTATTTCAGAATTGATCCACTCAAGGTCGATGTAACCAAAGTGACAGAGGTGATGTCTTTCGCTTATGCCCAACGTTTTAATGTGCTGGCAGTAAAAGTTGAACCGCATACGATAACAGTGGCAACAGCACAGCCATTTGACCGTGACTGGGTTAACGAGCTTAGTCGTATACATAATAAAGAATTCAAACTGGTTGTGGCCAGTCCTGAAGAAATTCGTCGTTATCTGATAGAGTTTTACACGGTAGCGAAATCAGTATTCGGTGCTCAGAGTAACAACCAGCGTGGACCAGGTGATTTACAGAATCTGGAATCACTCATGGAGCTGGGGCGCGTCGGTAAACTGGATGCCAACGACCAGCACGTGGTCAATATTGTGGACTGGTTGTTGCAGTATGCTTTCGACCAGCGTGCCAGTGATATTCATCTCGAGCCCCGCCGGGAAATGAGTAACGTGCGCTTTCGTATTGACGGCATGCTGCACGAAGTTTATCAGATCCCAACGCCGGTCATGGCGGCGGTATCCAGCCGTATTAAGATTCTGGGCCGTATGGATGTGGCTGAAAAACGCCGGCCTCAGGATGGACGGTTAAAAACGCGCAGCCCTGATGGTCAGGAAATCGAATTACGTTTGTCCACTATGCCCACTGCTTTTGGCGAAAAGCTGGTGATGCGTATTTTTGACCCCGAAGTGCTGGTGCGTAATTTTCAGGAGCTGGGTTTCAGTGCCAAAGACGATGAAATATGGCAGTCGATGATTCATCAGCCTAATGGCATTATTCTGGTGACCGGACCAACCGGTTCGGGTAAAACCACCACGCTGTATTCATCACTCAAGCAGCTGGCGCGGCCTGATGTGAACGTCTGTACCATTGAAGACCCCATCGAGCTGGTTGAGCCTGCGTTTAACCAGATGCAGGTGCAGAAAAATATCGATCTGGATTTTTCCGGCGGCGTAAAAACTCTGCTGCGTCAGGATCCGGATATCATCATGATCGGTGAGATTCGTGACATGGAAACCGCAGACATGGCGATTCAGGCGGCGCTGACCGGGCATCTGGTGATATCCACGCTGCATACCAATGACGCGCCTTCGGCTATCACCCGCTTGATGGATATTGGTGTCGCACCGTACCTGATCCAGTCATCATTGATTGGCGTCATGGCACAACGACTGGTGCGAACTCTGTGCCCGCACTGCAAGCAGCCGACCGAAATCGATGAAGATGCATGGCAGGCTCTGGTTAAACCTTGGAAGTCCAAAAAGCCTGACACCGCACAAAAACCGGTCGGCTGTCTGGAGTGTCGCAACACCGGATATCAGGGGCGTATGGGTATTTACGAGATGTTTACCTTCAGTAAGGCCAGCAAAAAACTCATCACTGAAAATTGTGATATCGCCGCCCTCAGGCAGCAGGTTATCAAAGATGGCCTCATGCCCATGCGCCTCAGCGGTGCTAACAAAGTGGCTAACGGCATTACCACGATTGAAGAAGTCATGCGAGTGTCGCCACCGCCGCTGGATGCCTGATTGCCTCTTGAACGGTCTGCTATAAGCACACAAAAAACCAGATTTCCTCTTTATTAGCAAAAGGTTATAATGCGCCTCCAGATAAATTAAGGGGGCGGTTATGTCTTACTACTTTTCAAAAATTGTTGATGATTCCTTTGAAGATGCAATTGAACGCGTGACTGGCCTGCTTGGCGAAGAAGGTTTTGGCGTACTGACCACAATTGATGTCAGCGGCACGCTGAAGAAAAAGCTCGATGTGGATTTCCAACGTTACACCATTCTGGGTGCCTGCAACCCCGGTTACGCACATAAAGCATTAACCGCCGAAGACAAAATCGGCACCATGCTGCCGTGTAATGTTATCGTGCAGGAGACCAAAGATGGCAAGATCGAAGTGGCTGCTGTTGATCCTATGGCCTCGATGATGGCGATTCAGAACGAAGCGCTGGGTGCTATCGCGACAGAAGTTCGTGGCAAACTGAAAGCAGTCATAGATCGTTTATAAAACGATCAAACAAAAAAATAACACATCAATATAATCAAAATACATTTGCACTGGTAACCGATATGGCTCAACCTGAAATTACAGTTTATTCCAGCAAGTTTTGCGGCTATTGCGTCGCAGCGGAAAGACTGTTGCAGAACAAGGGACTGGAATATAAATTAATCAAGGTCGATGAAGATCCTACCAAGTATGAATACATGGTTAAGATTACCGGCCGTCGCACCGTGCCTCAAATTTTTATTGGTGATCATCATGTCGGTGGTTTTGATGACCTTTCAGCGGCTAATCAGTCGGGCGAACTGAAAAAAATACTTGAGTCTGCATAGTCTCGATTAATCTATTTAGATGAAACGCGTTGCGTGCGGAGAAAACGAGTGAATTACCTACCCATATTTGTTCAAATTAAACAGCGGCCCTGTCTGGTGGTCGGTGGTGGTTCAATCGCTGCTCGTAAAGTAGCCTTGCTTAGAAAAGCCGAAGGCGATGTCACCGTGATTTCGCCAGAACTGTGTGCCGAGCTGAGTGAGCTGGCTGCAGCAGGAAAAATTCAGCACAGGGCAAAAACTTTTTCCGCGGAAGATATGGACGATTGTGTGCTGGTTATTGCCGCCACCGATCAGCGTGATGTCAATCAGCAGGTATCGGCGCTGGCACATGAAAAGAAACTGCCGGTGAACGTGGTCGATAATCCAGATCTGTGCAGCTTCATCATGCCCTCGATGGTCGATCGTTCGCCCGTGCAAATTGCTATTTCAACCGGAGGCAATGCACCAGTGCTGGCACGTTTAATTCGTACCAGGCTAGAAGGCATGATCCCCGCAGCCTATGGTCGGCTCGGTGCGCTGGCAGAAAGTTTCAGGGGTAAAGTCAAAGCGGCATTTCCCAATGTCGAAACACGTCGCAGTTTCTGGGAAAGTGTTTTAGAGGGTCGAATTGCCGAACTGATTTTTACCGGCCACGAAGATGAAGCCAGAGCCCTGATGGAAAAAGCTATTGCCGAAAAATCCGCCAACCCCGAATTGCCCGGTGAAGTGTACCTGGTCGGTGCCGGTCCCGGTGATCCTGATCTATTAACGTTCCGCGCTTTGCGTTTAATGCAGCAGGCCGATGTCGTGGTCTATGACCGGCTGGTGTCACCGGCGATTATGGAAATGGTGCGCCGCGACGCCGAAATTGTCTATGTCGGTAAAGAACGCGACAAACACACCATGCAGCAGGAAAACATCAACCAGCTGTTAGTGCGTCTGGCCAAAGAAGGTAAACGTGTTTTGCGCCTGAAAGGCGGTGACCCGTTCATCTTTGGTCGCGGCGGTGAAGAAATTGAACTGCTGGCACAGGAAGGCGTGGCTTTCCAGATCGTGCCCGGCATTACTGCAGCCAGTGGTTGTTCTTCTTATGCGGGTATCCCGCTAACTCACCGTGACTACGCCCAGTCGTGTGTGTTTGTGACCGGTCACCTGAAAGACGGTTCGGTCGATCTCAACTGGAAAGCACTGGCACACCCCAATCAGACCGTGGTGTTTTACATGGGCCTGCACGGTGCACCGACTCTATGTAAAGAAATGGTCGCGCACGGTCTGTCGGGTTCAACGCCAGTTGCTCTAGTCGAGCAAGGTACCACGCCGCAGCAGCGTGTTTATACGGCAACACTGGATACTTTGTTAGATACCATAAAAAGCAAAGATATTAAGCCGCCGACACTCATTATTGTCGGCGAAGTCGTCAGTTTGCACGACAAACTCAAGTGGGTAAAAGAGCATCATAATGATGATGATGACAGCGTGTTTGCCTATAAAAATTAACACTTAGGTTTAGTCAATGATGCATAAAAAACCGCGTAGCCAGTAATGGTAGCGCGGTTTTTTTTTATGTTATTAAAGCATATGTAAATCACATTGACCGTATATAAGTATTCTGGTTAGATCGGCTTCTGATGATAAAAAAAATATTTTTATATTTATTTTTGATCTGGCTTATCTGGGGGTATTTTATTGCCACGGCCACGGCCACGGCAGAGCATGGTGCTGTAGACTGTGACCCGATAGTTAGTTTAGATGTTCAGCCAACCACCTTGCAGAAGGTTTTAAGCCTCCTTGCGGAGCAGTATCATTTTGATCTAATTTTCCCTGTCGATGCTGATCGGTCTGTCGAGCAAATTGATGCAATGTCGTTGAGTCAAAGCCTGAAATATCTAACGGCTGATGTAAATACTATTTTGCAACATGAAAAAGTAGAGGGATGTGCCAGAGGCCGGTTGATCTCACTAGAAGTATTGCCAGTAGGTCAGGATGCGGAATATGTTTATGTAAAACCTGCAGAATATATTTCCACGCCGAATGAGCCGCAAGTTGAACCGCAAATAGAACCGCAAATAGAACCGCAAATAGAACCGCAAATAGAACCGCAAATAGAACCGCAGGTTGATTCTGATTTTATCGATGATATGGAGTTGTATGCTGAGGAGATACTATTAAATAAGCGTAAGATGGATAAAGTGTTATTGCCTGAGCAACGACAGGAGTTTCGGGAGACTATGAGGCAGGTTAGGACGAGACTTGAGGCCGAGGGTTTACTTGAGTCGGGAAATCAAATGCATAATCGTAATAACAATGTTAATAGTAGAAGAAATAATAACAGTGATACGCAAGAGTGAGGTTGGAACGGTGTTTATGTGCTTTGTTTGTTCTTTTGTGTCATCGTTCCTCTATCAGGATAATCTCCTTCTAGATATATCCAGTCACCCTGGTTTCGAGTGAATCGACTGGTCTCGTGTAGTTGATGTGCGCGACCGTTGATTTTATAGGTAGCAATAAATTCAATAATTCCCTGTTTATCATTCACCCCACCTTGTTCAGTGTTTTTGATATTTAGCCGAATCCATTTTATTTCCGGGTCAAAATCAATTTTTTCAGGCCGTGTATCTTCGTGCCAGGTATTTTTTAAGTAGGACTCATTCTCTGTTACGTAGGCACTGTAGCGTGAACGCATCAATTGTTCTGCTGTTTCAGCTTTAATCTTGTCAGTCAGATATTTCTCACAACATTGTGAAAAATTTATTTTTGAACCGCAGGGGCAGTCTTCGTTGTTATGCATGATTTTAAGCTGTAGATTTCGTTGTAATTTGTGTTGTTGTCAGGATTTTAATTTGAAATGTCTTTTCATAAGTAAATTCTATCTGCTTATAGAATTTTCCTGCCACAACAATGGTGCAGTATATAGAGAAATGCGGCTGAAACGGGTATGATATGCACTCCCAATGTCAGGGGTAATTCTCTGATATTTCGAATGAATTCTTTAGTCTTTTTATCTTTTTGATTTAAAAGGCTTTTTTGATACTGACACATGATCCTTTGGAGGAATAAGATGTCGGATATAGTTGCAACTAACCAGACCATACTGGTTGTTGGCGGAGGCATCAGCGGCATGACCGCTGCGATTGAAGCAGCCGAAGTTGGCAAACAGGTCATCGTAATTGAGAAACGTCCTTTTATAGGTGGTCGTGTTTCTCAACTTTATAAATACTTCCCCAAGCTGTGTTTCCCGACCTGTGGTCTGGAAATCAATCAGCGTCGTATCAATGCTAATAAGAACATCACTGTGGTGACTATGGCTGAAGTAACGGGTCTGGTAGGTGAAGCGGGTAATTATACAGCTTCGGTGAAAATCAGCCCGCGCTATGTAAATTCAAACTGTACTGCCTGTGGTGCCTGTGGTGATGCGGTTGAGTCTGAGTTCGATAACGAATTCAACTACAACATGGATAAACGCAAAGGTGCTTACCTGCCGTACAATCTGGCTCAGCCTCAGCGTTATGTGATCGATCCTCAAATGATCGGTACTGATGATGCGCAGAAAGCCAAAGACGCCTGTAAGTTCAACGCGGTTGATCTTGATATGCAGGAAGAAACCATTGAGCTAAAAGCCGGTGCCGTTATTTATGCAACAGGCTGGCGTCCCTACGATGCCAATAAGATTCAGCCTTATGGTTATGACCGTATAAAGAATGTGATTACCAGTGTTGAGTTCGAGCGTATGATGGATCCATTCGGTCCTACAGGCGGCAAGCTGGTACGTCCTTCCGATGGTGCAGAAGCTAAAAAAGTGGCTTTCATCCAATGTGCAGGTTCACGTGACCGCAACTACCTGAAACATTGTTCACGCATTTGCTGCATGGCTTCATTGAAGCAGAGTACTTATGTTAGTGAGAAATACGGTGATGATGCTGAAGTATCCATTTACTACATCGATATTCGTGCGATTGATCGTTTTGATGATTTCTATCAGAAGGTACAAGACGACAAGAACGTGACCTTTATCAAATCGAAAGTAGCCAGTATTGTTGAGAACAAAGCAAACGGTAACCCAACACTGCATGGTGTGGATACTGAAGGTTACAACCGTTACGCCAATGAGCATGATTTAGTGGTTCTGGCTGTAGGTATGGAGCCGAGCGTTGATAAAGACACATTCCCAATTGAAATTAAAGTGAACGACGAAGGTTTCATTGAACATGATGAAGCTAATGGCGGTGTATTTGCTGCAGGTTGTTCATCTGATGCGCTGGACGTCAATCGCGCTGTCCAGCATGCGACAGCAGCTGCGTTACGTGCCATTCAGGTCGTCAACCGCGTTGCAAAGGCGGAGGGTTAAGAAATGGCTGGTGAAATGAAAATTGGCGCATACGTTTGTAAAGGTTGTGGTATTGGTGAGCGTTTAAATGCAGACCAGCTGGCAACCACGGCAACTCGCGATGGTAAAGCCGCGATTTGTCAGCAGCACGATTATCTGTGCAGCGAAGAAGGCGTGAATATGATTCAGAATGACATTGATAACGAAGGTGTTAATCGTGTTGTCATTGCTGCTTGCTCGCGCCGCGCTAAAACGGATGCATTTGCTTTTAAACATGTGACCTTGCACCGTGCTAACTTGCGTGAAGGTGTGATCTGGGTTCGTCCTGATAGCGACGACCAGCAGGAAACCACGCAGGAAATGGCGGATGATTATGTTCGTATGGCCTGTGCCGAAGCGAAATATAGCAAAGTGCCTGAGGCCAGTGGCCAGCAGGGCGTTAACAGAAACATCCTGATCGTCGGTGGTGGTGTTGCTGGTATGACGGCCGCACTGGAAGCCTCTAAAGCAGGTTACCCATGTACTATCGTTGAGAAGGCCGCCACTCTGGGCGGCGCAGTCGCGCAGTTGTACAAGACGATTCCAACGAAAGCGCCTTATGCCGATCCTCAGGATTCCGGTGTGGATGAATTGATTGCGGCTATTGAAGCTGATAGCAATATCACAGTTCATCTGAATTCAAGAACCACCAACATTGCTGGTGCACCTGGCCGTTTTGCTGCAGATATTTCTGCTGAAAGCGGTGCTACTGTGACTAAAGATTTTGGTGCAATTGTTCAGGCGAGTGGTTTCAAGCCTTACGATGCCAATCAATTGCCTGAGTTTGCTTATGGCAAAAATAAAGATGTGGTGACACAGCTTGAGCTTGAAGCACTGGCTAAAGCCGCCAACGGTAGTGCGATTAAACGCCCTTCTGATGGCAAAGAAGTTTCAAGTGTTGTCTTCGTACAATGTGCCGGTCAACGCAGCAAGAAAGAAGGTCATTTAGAGCACTGTTCTGGATACTGCTGTAGTGCCAGCATCAAACAGGCGATGTATTTCAAAGATCAGAATCCTGATGTTGAAACTACAATCATGTACACCGATTTGCGTACACCGGGTGCTGGCGGTGAGAACTTCTACCGTAGCGGCCAGAAGAAAGGCATTATCTTCACCAAGAGTGTTGTTAGTGAAGTGGTTAATGGTGCCAATCCAACCGTTAAATTTAAAGATCTGATCCTGAATGAAGAAGCTGAAGTTGAAGCTGATCTGGTAGTTCTGGCAACGGGTATGGTGCCCAACGCGGGTCAGGCGACTCGTGCTGAATTAACCATCGAAGAGAATGAAGATAAAGCGGATGCGAAATCTAGTGGAGAAGCACAGGTAATCAGAGTCGAAGTAGAGTCAATTCTTAATCTTGACTACCGTCAGGGTAAAGACGTACCGCACATGGCAAATGGTTTTGCTGATTCGCACTTCATCTGTTTCCCTTACGAGACACAACGCACCGGTATTTACACCGCCGGGCCTACACGTCGTCCTATGGATGCGAAGCAGGCGATGGACGACGCCATGGGTGCAGCCATGCGTGCCATTGGTGAAGCAGAAAACGCCGGTTTGGGTAAAGCCGCTCACCCCCGTTCGGGTGATCTGAGCTTCCCGACTTTCCGTAAGGAAGGTTGTACACAATGTAAGCGCTGTACTGTGGAATGTCCTTTCGGTGCGATCAACGAAGATGAACAGGGTTACCCGGTTTATAACGAATCACGTTGCCGCCGTTGTGGTACCTGTATGGGTGCTTGTCCGGTTCGCGTGATTTCTTTCGAGAGCTATTCGGTTGATACTGTTGGTCAGCAGCTGAAAGCAGTGGATATTCCTGAAGAGTTTGATGAAAAGCCACGTATTCTGGTACTGGCCTGTGAGAACGATGCTTATCCTGCTCTGGATATGGCTGCTCAGAATAAACTCGAATACAGTGCGTTTGCACGAGTGATTCCTGTTCGTTGTCTGGGTTCAATCAGCCTGAGCTGGATCACCGATTCACTGAATAGCGGTTTTGACGGCATCATGCTGATGGGTTGCCCGAGTGGCGATAATTACCAGTGCCACTTCGTCAAAGGTTCAGGCACAGCGCAGGAACGTATGGGTAAAGTGGGTGATACGCTGCAGTCGTTGAGTCTTGAGAAAGAGCGTGTGGCAACATACGAAATCTCAATCACTGATATCCATAAAGTACCAAAACTTATTAACGATATGGCTACGACGATCGAAAAGATCGGCATGAGCCCATTCAAGTTCTAAGGAGCCGATACCATGAGTACAAATACAGGTATGGTTGAAAAATACCGTAACAACTTCCTGAAAGAAGTTGAGGCCAATGTCGAAGAAGGCGAATGGGTAAAAATGTGCATGCAGTGTGGTGTATGTGCTGGCTCATGTCCTTTAGGTTCGCACTGGGCTCATCCGCCGCAGGAAATCTTTATGATGATTCGCGCTGGTAAGCGTGATGAAGTTCTGACATCTGATTCAATGTGGATGTGTACCTCCTGCTACAACTGCATCGTGCGTTGTCCGCGTGAGCTGCCTATTACTCACATCATGCATGGCCTGGCGAATTACGCCAAGCGTCTGGGCTTAACACCCAAGTCACAGCCAACCGCATGGTTCTCTCAGGTTTTCTGGGACAACATGATGAAGAAAGGTCGTGTTAATGAGCTGAAGCTGGGTCTGTCTTTATATTTCAAAGATGGCCTTGTATCGGGCATTAAAGAATCAATCAAGCACCAGAAACTTGGTATGAACATGATGAAAGCCAAGCGTATGAGTATTGCTGAATTATTCGGTGGTCATGGTGTAAAAGACATCAGTGACTTGCAGAAAATCATTAAGAAAGCCGAAGAGATCGAGAACGCTCGTATCGAAAGCTACGGTAAATAAAGAGGCATATTACAATGGCTAAATACGAATATTCATACTATCCAGGCTGCTCTTCACAGAAGGGTGCATCTTCATCTAACCTGTCGCGCTCGGTTGAAACCATGTGCGAAGAGCTGGACGTAAAACTCAACGTGATTCCGGACTGGAACTGTTGTTCAGCTTCAATCGGTTATGGCGGTGGTGGCGTTTTACCACGCATGACATTGTCAGCAAGAAATATCGCCCTGTCTGAAAAACATAATGTAGGTCAGGACATCGTGGCGACCTGTGCAGCCTGCTGGTTGGCAACGAAAGAAGCGCAGGAACGTTTCGATCATGATGGTGATCTGATGGCAGATACCAACAAAGCTCTGGCTGAAGCTGGCCTTAAACTGGAAAACAAAACCAAAATTCGCCACATGGTTGAAGTCTTGATCGAAGACATTGGCTATGAGCAAATTGGTTCTGGCGTTAAAAGACCGCTGGAAGGTTTGAAAGTAGCGGGTTATGTTGGTTGTCAAACTAACCGTCCTTTCGGCATTGATGGCGAGTCATTCGAAAACCCAATGTATCTGGATAAGCTGGTTGATACACTGGGTGGCGAGTCAATCAAAACCTACGAGAAAAAAGTACAGTGTTGTGGTGGTGCGTTAGCATTCTCCGAACCGGTTAAATCTCAGGAAATGATTCACGGTATTATCGAGTCGGCATATGACAATGGCGCGGATGTAATCGCAACGCCCTGTCCGTTATGTCAGGCCAATGTGGAAATCTATCAGGATGAAATTAACGCGAAATACGGTAGCAAGTTCAACATGCCAGTTGTTTATTACAGCCAGTTGATTGATGTTGCATACGGCCGTAATGCTAAAGATGCTTCACTGGATGGTCAAATCATCAAGGCTAAAAAGCTGGAAGACATTGCTGGAAAATAATAAAAATTATAACTAGTAGTATTAAAACTAAAGCCCGGTTAGTCCGGGCTTTTTTTTACCTATTTAAAAGGCGCATGGCTGAACAAGTTGTTGTGTATAGGGTCTCACTGAGATAAATTATTTTTCACGTTAGGTGCTCTTGGATGAAAAAACTGAATAAAAAAGAATACATCGCTCCATGGGAAAAAGCTTTTGACCTTATTTTAAGCCCATTGGAAGAGTTTATTCATCGCCAGACCACCAGTGGCGTTCTGCTTATGATATGCGCCATTGTTGCACTTGCTATTGCTAATAGCCCCTGGAATGAAGCTTATCATCATATTCTTGAATTGACTTTTACCATTGGTGTAGAGGGGTTTCAGTTGTCGAAATCATTGCATCACTGGATTAATGATGGATTGATGGCGTTATTTTTTTTCGTAGTTGGTCTTGAACTCAAGCGTGAGATTTTGGTGGGGGAGCTGGCTGACCCTAAACAGGCCATATTACCGATTGTTGCTGCAATTGGCGGTATGTTGGTGCCCGTTATTATTTATGTCAGTTTTAATCCTGAAGGTCATGCTCTAAATGGTTGGGGTGTGCCAATGGCCACCGACATCGCCTTTGCTCTGGGCGCTTTGGCTTTGCTGGGCAGTCGAGTACCTAAAAACTTGCTGACCTTCCTGGTGGCCCTGGCCATTGTTGATGATCTAGGTGCTGTTTTAGTCATTGCACTATTTTATACCGAAGCAATAAATTTCATTGCACTGACTGTTGCCATTCTATTGTTGTTTCTATTGATAGCATTGAATCTCGGTGGCATACGCCGTCCGCTACCTTATATGATGATTGGTGTGATGCTCTGGATCGCTATGCTACAGAGTGGTGTACATGCGACTCTCGCTGGCATCATCCTGGCCTTCACCATTCCGATGCGGCCAAAATATGATGCTGATCGATTCTTGTCTCATATCAATGATATGGTGGTGCTTATTAAGCGCGCCTACCAACATGAAAATAACATCGTAAAAAATGTTGAGCTGCGTAGTCGTGTGCAGGCGTTGGAAGAGGGTGTGCATTTGGTACAAGCCCCTGCTCAGATTTTGGAGCATAAAATGCATCTGCCAACAGCATATATAGTCATTCCGATTTTTTCATTGGCCAATGCGGGCATTCCTATCGACATATCTTCCTTTGATGCTATTGTCACAAATCCTGTTTCAATGGGTATAGCCGCAGGATTAGTTTTTGGGAAATTGATCGGTATTGCCGGTTTTTCCTGGCTTGCTATAAAGCTTGGTTTAACTGTGCTCCCTCATGGTCTTAACTTCAAACACATTGTGGGTGTTGCACTGATGGGTGGTATCGGTTTTACCATGTCAATATTCATTGCAGAACTAGGTTTCGTTCATCATCCTCAGGATCTGCTTATGGCTAAAACAGGAATTCTTTTTGCCTCAGTTCTAGCTGGTGTTTCGGGATTTATCTGGTTGTATCTAACGGCTGAGAAAAATAAGGAATACTCGTTGGATTATAAACTTTGATTTAAGTGAGCAAGCATGGGAGGCGTCGTCGAAGTAAGCTTTGCTTTCATCGAGTGCTTTTAAATGCTGTTAAGCAGCGCTGATCGTAAATACTGCCAGCAGTTTTGAGTTTGAAGAAATTGGTTAAAAAAGACTCTTCTGCGTTATTAATAGATGTCATAACGCTCTATTGATATCTCTCAGTGATTTTTTTCTGCCATTATCGACAGGGATAGTTGGTTAGACAATATTGCATAGACAGGTTGTCTATCGTCAAGGCAACTAATATGTGAACCAGCATGCAAGTTGTAGAAAGACTTACTTTACTATCTATTGTCGTGTTAATAGTTGCGCATGTTACGAGCAATGATTTTATCGAGTAACTAATATCAGGCATTGATCATTATGCCGATGTGTTCATTTTTGTTTGAACACCTAATAAAGAAGCCCGGAATATCCGGGCTTCTTTATGTCAGGAATACCAAGAATTTTATGCTTAGCTGCCGCCAACCACCGCAGTTGGATCGACTTCATGCATGTCTGGCAATTCGTGAGCAATACCCTTGTGGCAGTCGATGCAAGTTTTGCCTTCATCGAGTGCTTTTGAGTGCTGATCGACTGCACGTCTGCCCTGTACACCGAAATCCATGAAATCGAAGTTATGACAGTTTTTGCATTCACGTGAGTCTGTTTTCTTCATTACTTCCCAGACATTATTGGCTAACTTGAGACGCTTGGCTTCAAATTTTTCACGTGTGTCGATCGAACCTAGTGCCTTGTGCAGTAGTTCGTTGCTGGCCTGGATTTTACGTACGACCTTGTGGGTCCATTCTTTTGGAACATGGCAATCCGGGCAGGTAGCACGTACGCCCGTTCGATTGCTGTAGTGAACAGTTTGTTTGTATTCCTGAAAGACATTGTCTTCCATTTCATGACATGAAATACAGAAGTCTTCATTGTTTGTCATTTCCATGGCTGTGTTAAAGCCGCCCCAGAAGATAATCCCCGAGACAAAGCCGACTGCAAGCAGGATCCCCAGACTGTATTTCGCTGAGGGTGTTTTAAATAGCTGCCATACGCGGCAGAGGATGTGGCCGTTACATTCGTCCGAATTATTGTTGCTCATAACTATACCCGTTAGCTGTTATTGGCAGTATTTTTATTGTCCGCTAATTGCGGTTATTGGCTTGAAATCATTTTCAACCAGTGCCGGTGCATTCACCTGAGGGACATGGCACTGGGTGCAAAAATATCGACGAGCCGAGATATTAGCCAGGACATGTTCGTCTCTATCTTCAAAATGTGTCTGGCTAATTTTTGTCGCACCTGCTTCGCGGTAATTTTTCCAGCTATGACAAGATAGGCATTTGTTGGATTTTAGATTGATCGTATAACGGTCAACCTGGTGAGGAATCAACGGTGGCTGTTGAACATAATCACGCGCGATGGGTTGGCCATCTTTCGCGTACATTTTCTGTTCAGGTGCCGTCGAGCTCTGGTCTAACTCTGAGCCGCCACGCAGTGATTCTACGCCCGCTGAGTGTGATTGCATTGAAGCTGTGGCTGCAAGCAAGCCAAGCGTAAGTGATGCGATTATAGATAGTTTTTTAATCATCATAAAACCTCTGCTCCAGTAGAATGATCGGTGTGATTGTGAATGTTTTTGTTGTGAACTGGTTTGTTATTAAAGCGTAATCCGAAATGAAAGACGTCTTTGCTGCATACATCAATACAGCGGCCGCAATTGGTGCAGTTGGCTGATGTAACGACGGGGCCAATACCTTTGTCGGCACCTTTTAAGGCGGGACGTATTACCTGTTGCTCGGGGCAGACCAGGAAGCAGTCCATGCAATCATTGCACTGTTCACGCGCATCAGCGCGTATGCGCAGTGGACTGTGTGTGCCGAGTAAACTGTAGAAAGCACCAACCGGGCAGAGGTGACTACACCAGGCGCGTCGACTGACAAGCAGATCAAAAAGAAAAACGCCAAGTAGGATGGTCCAGGCCATGCCTATGCCAAATATCAAGCCACGGTGCATCATGGAGACGGGGTTAACCATTTCCCATGCTACGTTGCCGGTGGTGAATGCGAGCAACAATGTGATAGCAAGTAGCCAGTAACGTGAATTATTTGAAATGGTGGAAGCGCTCTTGATGTTGAAGCGTTCGCGCAACCAGTGCGCCAAATCGGTGACCATGTTGACTGGGCAGACCCAGGAACAATATACCCGTCCACTGACTAATAAATAAAATCCAAGGACAATGGCCGCACCAATCATGGCAGTTGTTTCTGGAGTATGGCCAGCAAATATAGATTGCAGTAATACATAAGGGTCTGTCAGCGGCAATGTATCAAGCACCAGATTGGAGCTGAGGTTGCCTTTGACTAACCATATACCAAGCCCTGGGCCGATCATGAACAAGATTAAAATAGCCAGTTGGCTGAAGCGACGCGCCAGTAGCCACTTGTGAGCCAGCAGCCAGCCCTTGTTCTGGATTGCTTCTGCACCTGGATGGAGTGGCATGATCATGGCGCTTCCTTCATACCCTGATTTAACGTTTTCAGTGGGTCGCTGGAGAAAGGTGCACCGTTTGATGTGTTGTCATCAAATATCAGGCCTTCGCCTTCATAATCATAGTGCTGGCCTTCGGGTAGATTGTATTCGTGTTTGATGTCGGGGCTGACCAGGCTGCGGCCGGCTTTTTCTTTTTCCTTCCATCCCCAGCGGTAATGATGGCCGAGCTCGCCTTTAGCCAGGTTTAAAGGTAATACTTTGATGGCCGCTTCTTCCAGTACACAGCCGCGTTCACACTTGCCGCAGCCAGTGCAGTGATCAGAGTGTACGGTGGGGATAAATAAAGCGTGTTTGCCGGTACGAACATTGGCAACGTGCTCTAGTGTGATTGCTTTTTCGATAGCTGGGCAGATACGGTAACAGACATCGCAACGCAGCCCCTGAAAATTCAGGCAGGTTTCCTCGTCGAGCAGTACGGCTAAACCCATTCGTGCGTCATCGATATTTTCCAGGCTATGGTTCAGTGCACCGGTGGGACAGGCTTTGACGCAGGGAATGTCATCGCACATTTCGCAGGGTACATCGCGGGCAATGAAGTAAGGCGTGCCGGTGGTAACCGGCTCGCCAAGCTCTGCCAGACTCAGGGTGTCAAAAGGGCAATTCCGAACACATAATCCACAACGTATACAGGCGCCGAGGAAATCTTTTTCAGCGAGCGCACCCGGTGGGCGTAAAGCCTCGGCCGGCAACGAAATCGATTGCCGTGAATATAGACCAATACTCAAACCCATCAATGCCGCACCACCGGCCGTACGTGCGCTGCTTAACAGGAAGCGGCGACGGCTGGCCGAGGCTGGCGGTTGGGATGATGGTGATTGCTGCTGGATCATCTTTTTGCGTCCGGAGTCACGTCAGCCTATTACTTCAGGCCTTGACCACCTTAACGGCACACTTCTTGTAGTCGGTTTCTTTCGACAAAGGGTCAGTAGCATCCAGGGTGACCTTGTTGATTAAGCGTGATGCATCAAACCAGGGCACAAAGATCAGGCCTTCGGGTACTTTGTTACGGCCACGTGTTTCTATGCGCGCCGTAATTTCTCCGCGGCGGCTGATGACCTTGGCGGCCAGGCCACGACGCAAGCCACGCTTTTTAGCGTCTTCGGGGTGCATAAAAATGACTGCATCGGGGAAGGCGCGATACAGTTCGGGTACACGGCGGGTCATCGAACCTGAATGCCAGTGCTCGAGTACGCGTCCGGTGCTGAGCCACAAATCAAATTCTTCATCCGGGCTTTCGGCGGCGGGTTCGTAGGGTGCGGTGATAATATTAGCGCGGCCATCGGCGTTGCCGTAGAACTTGACGCCTTCACCGGCTTTAACATAGGTATCATAACCTTCACGATAACGCCAGAGCGTTTCTTTGCCATCGACCACGGGCCAACGCAGGCCGCGCACCTGGTGATAGGTATCAAAGTTAGCTAGCTCGTGACCCTTTTTCGGGCCTTCCAGCTGGAAGCGGCGGTATTCTTCGAACAGGCCTTTCTGAATGTAGAAACCAAAATCGGCCATTTCGTTATTGCCGTATTCATTGCCATCACTATCTTTTACGGTCACTTTCGGGAATTGGTTGACCTGGCCGTTGGCGTATAGCACTTCATACAGGGTTTTGCCCTTGTATTCAGGGTTAGCGTCGAGTATCTCGGCAGGCCAGCAATCTTCGGTCTTGAAGCGCTTGGAGAACTCTACCACCTGCCACATATCGGACTTGGCTTCGCCGGGTGCTGCTACCTGCTGACGCCAGAACTGGGTGCGGCGTTCAGCATTGCCGTAAGCGCCTTCTTTTTCGGTCCACATGGCGGTGGGCAGAATCAGGTCAGCCGCCATGGCGGTGACTGTGGGATAGGGGTCAGAAACAACGATGAAGTTGGCGGGGTTGCGGTAGCCGGGGAAGGCTTCCTCGTTTATGTTGGCAGCGGCCTGCATGTTGTTGTTGCACTGCACCCAGTAGGCGTTGAGCTTGCCGTCTTTCAGCATGCGGTTCTGTAACACCGCGTGATAACCCGGTTTGCCTGGAATGGTACCTTCGGGTATTTTCCAGATTTTTTCCGCCAGATCACGGTGATCTTTCTTCGCGACAACATAATCAGCAGGCAGGCGGTGTGAGAATGTGCCTACTTCACGAGCAGTACCACAGGCTGAGGGTTGACCGGTCAAGGAGAAGGGGCTGTTGCCGGGTTCGGAAATCTTGCCCATCAACAGATGTACGTTATACATCAGGCCATTGGCCCAGACCCCGCGGGTATGCTGGTTGAAACCCATAGTCCAGAACGAAGTAACTTTTTTCTTGGGGTCAGCATACAGCTTGGCCAGGCGTAAAAGTTTGTCTTCGGGTACACCAGACAGCTTGGCTGTATATTTGAGGGTGTAGGGTTCCAGTGATTTGGCGTACTCATCGAAATCGATTTTAGTGAGTTTGCCCTTATCGGCATTCGCGGCCTTTTTCTGTAACTCGTGTTCAGGACGTAAGCCATAGCCGATATCAGTCGGTGTTTTGTTAAAGTTGACGTGCTTGTCGAGGAAGTCTTTGTTGTAAGCTTTATTCTGCACGATGTAGTTGGCAATGTAGTTCAGGATAGCCAGATCGGTCTGTGGTGTGAACACCATGTTGTTATCACCCAGATCGAAGCAGCGATGCTCGAAGGTGGATAATACGTGTACTTCACTGTCGGGTTTTGACAAGCGAGTGTCGGTGAGACGTGACCAGAGGATAGGATGCATCTCGGCCATGTTGGAACCCCAGAGGACAAAGGCATCAGCGTGTTCAAGATCGTCATAACAACCCATGGGTTCATCGGCACCAAAGCCACGAATGAAGGCACCTACGGCGGAAGCCATGCAGTGTCGTGCATTCGGATCGATGTTGTTGGAACGGAAACCAGCTTTGTAGAGCTTGGATGCGGCATAACCTTCCCAGACGGTCCATTGCCCAGAGCCAAACATACCCACGGTGGATACTATTTCTTCCGGTTTTTTGCCCTTATTAGCTTCAAGGTCGTGTTTGAGTGCAGCCTTGAATTTTTCTTCCATGACATCAAAAGCCTGATCCCAGCTGACCGGGGTAAAGTCACCTTCCTTGTCGTATTTGCCATTGCTCATGCGCAGCAGCGGCTGTGTCAGGCGATCTTTGCCGTACATGATCTTGGACAGAAAATAGCCTTTGATACAATTGAGACCTCGGTTAACAGGTGCATCTGGGTCACCCTGTGTGGCAACAATGCGCCCACCTTTGGTGCCTACCAATACGCTGCAACCAGTCCCGCAAAAACGACACGGAGCTTTATCCCAGCGAATGGAATCTTTGGATTGCGCCAATGCTTCTTTTACACCGGGTATAGTAATGCCGGCTGCTGTCGCGGTTGCGGCAATTGCATTGGACTTAATGAAATCTCGTCTGGTCAGTTTCATTGTTCGGCCTCCTATTGACCTTTGTGTCTCTGTGTCCAGAGACCTTAGTTTTCTTTAAATAATAGTGTCTTCAAATTCATGGTAAATCATCGATGTGGATAGCACACCGTGGATATCGTTCATACGACCGAGCATGTCGGATAACAGTCCGGCGGATTCCTGTTCTACCGTGACTACCATACGACCATCATCATTGCTGCCGTGGACTTCAACACCTTCGATCTTGATTAACTCTTGCCAGACTGACTGGACATTTTCCGGATAAGATCGAACAAGTACGCCGCTAATATTCATAGTATCTCCAGAATTAATTTGTAAACATGGTGATGGCTTTTGTCGGGCAGATGGCAAAACAGGCGCCACAGCCAGTACATAAATCAGTATTGATGACAGGAATAGACACACCACCGAGGCGTGGTGTCATGGTAATGCTGTTTGCTTCGCATGGGTCATAACAACTGCGGCACTCAACGCCGTTAAAGGCGATGCAGGTTACGGTGTTAATAGAGGCTTCAACTGACCACGGTGGCTGACTTTCGTTTATTATTAGCGCTTTAGGCTCGCAAGCATCAACGCATTTACCGCAGAATAAGCATTCACCGACATTAAAATTGATAACAGGATAATTGCCACGACCTTTACGAATAATTTTAGTTGGACACTGTTCAATGCATTCGCCACAGCCATCACATGTCTGTGTGAATTGAATTTCGTCACCAGCCCATGGAGGTCTTATCGGAGAGCTTTTTCCCGAATAATCTCCACGTAGAAACTGCATTCTATTAATGGCGACGCTCACACAAACCTGCCCGTCTAAAATTATAAAGTCCAAAGGTTAGACTTATTAGTATTAGTGGATGATGATATAAGTCAAGTTTGTGTGCGCAAAAAAGGATAAGTAGAATTAGACGCGTATGTGACATCTTGGTGTAGAATTCGATTTATGTTCCCGACCAATAAGATCAGGGTTATGTCAATTTCTTGTAGATAAACTGCAACTATTATATAGATAATTCAATGTTAAATTTATTGCCACAAGATAATGCTGCCGATGTGCTGGAATTGCCGAATTTTAAGCTTGAGTTATCAAGTGGTCATTCGTCAGTTCAACTGCAGCAATCAGTCTCAGAAGTGAAACATGAAAAAGAAGACCTGACTGTGTTTTTTGGCATAGGCATGACCATTAATATAGTCATGATTGTGAGTTTCTTTATCTGGGCGGTTAAACAATGGAAAAAAAATGACACTACTAAAAAGTAGTCTGTTACACAGAGTTGTAATACTGCTTGTTTTGTTATTATCGCTCACGATGGGGTGGTATTTTGTTTTACAAGATCCCGTTTATCCTCAGGAGTTGATGGGTGTACTCCGTCCTGATCCCAGGCAATTAAAGTCGTTTGAGCTGATTGATCAGAATGGTAAGGTGATCAATCAGCAGATGTTTAAGAATAAATGGTCTTTTGTTTTTTTCGGCTATACGTCCTGTCCTGATATTTGTCCAACCACGCTCCACACATTAAATTCAGTGATAGCCATGCTGGCCAAAAATGATAATAAGTTATTGCTGGATGCGCAGGTTGTATTTGTATCAGTTGATCCTGAGCGTGATACAGTTGCTATGCTTGCTGATTATATGGCATTTTTTAACAGGGATTTTATCGGCATTACTGGTGATAAAAAAAACATTGACAATATTACGCAGCAATTTGGTGCGGGTTATATGATGGATGAGGAAATAGCGCCCGGCCAATATCAGGTTAGCCATACCAGTGCTATTTTTCTGGTGACGCCTGATAACAAGTTAGTGGCTGCCTTTTCGCAGCCTCACATTCCGGGAACTATTGTTTCACAGTATAAAAAAATTCGAGACTATTTATCAAAATAAGCGATTTACCATTCTTTATATTGTAAGTTTGTTATTTAGTGATGTGATCGAACTTAATAATGTGTTCATTAATGATGCCACTTTTCACTAATTCCAGATAGTTTTCGTCATTATAAAGTCTGATAGCACAAGGATTTATCGAGCCACACTGGAATTGAATCTGGCCTTCTACTATTTCATATTTTTCTACATGCACGGTTGCTGCTTCATCAAGAACGTCAAATTTGCTTCTGGTGAATGATCCTGACTCTGATTCACGTACCACTTTTTCGAAAACCGCATCAATCATGTCGGGAGTGACTTTGGTAGCATAAGGGTAGGGTACATATAGAAGGGCAATCCATTGTTCAGGGTACATTTTTATATAAATATTGTTACTGGTCTCTTTTGCAGCCGAGCTGTTATTACCTTCCCTGGAGAAATGACCTGAGAGAATATCCATGGATTCTATTTTTTGTTGAGAAAAAACACTTCCTGATAGTGTTGTGAGTAATGCAAATATAGTTGTGTATAAATAATTTCTTAACATGTTTTTCATTAGCTGTCTGTCTCTTTGTCGTTTGTTTAAATTTTTTAATAGAATATTACTGGATTGCGTGTAACGGCCACAGATACGATATAACCAAAACAAAATAATGCGGCAAACCATGCGGTGATCCGTATGTTTTTTGTTCGTCCATAACTGAGTGCTACCATGCCAAGTGCGATGTAAATAATTAAGGCAAAAATTTTTGCGGTTAACCAGTGCTGAGACAATGGATATTGTTCTGTTTTAATGGCTAGTAGTATGGCGCTGCCAAGTAATACGGTATCGATGATTGGTGCCAGTATTTTTACCCATCTTTTCTTTAGTACGTCCAGATCCATCATCATCCATATACCGCGTAAGATAAAAAATATCAGCGTGAGAATAACGGACGATATGTGGATGTACTTAATCAGCATGATTTGCCCAGTACTAAAGCACTTGCCGCTATTTGCGCAGCTGGTGGCTGACAAATAGCGAGGCGGTCAGCAGTATGACTGCACCAGCCTGATGGGCGGCACCCAGTGACACTGGAACGATCAGCAGCAATGTGGAGATGCCTAGCGTAATTTGTAGAGCCAGTGCAGCAAGCAGTAGATGAATGCTGAGATGGGACATCGGTGTTAATCCAAGTTTTCGTGTTTTCAACCAGAAAACGGAGATGATTAAAAAAAGCAGGGTCGCCAATACTCTGTGGTCAAACTGGACAGTGATGATGTTCTCGAAAAAATTATGCCAGACGGGGTCTAGCATAAACAGGCCATCGGGTATTAACTGCCCATTCATCAGGGGGAAGGTGTTGAAGGCAAAGCCTGCTCGGGTACCGGCGACAAAGCCACCGGACATGATGGTGATAAAAATGATGCCGGTAATGATGGCTGCCAGTCGGGCAAGTTTTGGATCTTTCAGCATGCTCGTTGAGGCCGTTTTGGGCGCCAGCAGGTCTAACGCTACCCAGAACATATAGGCATAAATAATAATGGCCAGGGTTAGGTGGGCAGTCAGGCGATACTGGCTGACGTGCGGGTCATCAACCAGGCCGCTTTTTACCATATACCAGCCCATCAGCCCCTGGAGTCCACCCAGTATAAACATGGCGAGTAATTTGGGGGTAAGCGATTTATTGACCTTTCCGGTGAGAAAGAAAAACAGGAAAGGCAGGAAAAATATAATGCCGATACTGCGGCCCAGTAAGCGGTGCGCATATTCAAACCAGAAAATCGATTTGAAATCTTCCAGCGTCATATGGAAGTTTTTTAGCTGATATTCAGGATACTGCTGATAAAGCTGAAATGTTTTCTGCCAGGCATCCTGGTCGAGCGGCGGTAATATACCCATGATTGGCGCCCATTCCACCATGGAGAGGCCGGAACC
>JAOUNI010000053.1 GCA_029881035.1 Gammaproteobacteria bacterium
TAGGACACATTAGTCCACTATATACCTTACAAAAGTTAACGTAATAAAGAGCACGCTGATTCGACAAAATATTGCCGAGGGCAGTGCCTGTTACCTGGAAAATTGTGAAAAAATCTTCTACCTCCGATATAAGCAACAAAACAAAACAATCCATAATATGGATGAATATGTTATTTGTTGTACTTCTGGCCTTTATTTTTCTTTTTATCATTCAGGTACCGAAAAACATACAACAAGGCCACAGTGGACAGATAGCCTTGAAGGAGCTCAATGATATTCGGCACTCCTTGCTGAATATCAAAACCATTATTTCTCAATTCCCCATTGATAATGAGCTCCCCAATACCATAAATAAGTTCAATAAACTTCTGGAAAAAGCCAAACCCAACCTACAAAACTACCAGAGCTCATCCGCTTACAGCCATAATCTCAATGAAACTGTGGTCAGTTTTTTTCTAGCTTACGACAAGTGGATTAATGCTGAAAAAAAATATTTTGATCAATATACACAACTCCATGATCAGTCAAATCACCATGACAATGATCATTTACTGACCCAGATGGTCGTTGGAAATAACGCCTTGTTTCTCGATACAATGCAAGCGCTTTCCGATAGCGAATCCTCCATTTATGAAGATATAAAAACAGGTCATAAAGCCTCTCAAACTTTGCAATGGTCAGGCGCACTGCTCATTACTTATTTTTTTATTTTAGTTATTCTTTTTCAGCTCAAATCTAAGCGTGAACATGCTGTTAGAGAAAAAAATCTTGAGGTGATGCTTAGATCCATCGGCGAGGCAGTTATTGCGACTGATTTTCAGGGCCATGTAACCCACATGAACCCGGAAGCCGAACATCTAACTGGCTGGGATTTTACAGCTGCTGAAGGACGTCAGTTATCGGAAGTTTTCAAAGTCGTTAATGAACACAGTGGTAAGCCCGTTGATGATCTAGTTGAAACAGTAAAACAGGCAAAGAAAATTGTAGTACTCGCCGAAGACTCGCTGCTGATCGACTCGAGTGGAAATCGTTATCAGATTTACGAGAACGGTGCGCCCATATATGACGATACCGGAACAATTATCGGTGTGATACTTGTATTCAGAGACATTACACAAAATCATCAACTCAACATCCATTTAAATGAAAATACTCAACGTCTGCAACGCGTTATTGATACTTCAATGGACGCGGTCATCGTCATCGATGAACAGGGTATAGTCGATGAATGGAACCCTGCTGCTGAAAAAATATTTGGCTGGTCACGTCAGGAAATTGGAAAACGCCCTCTACACGAGCTCATCATACCGGAAGAATTTCGTCAACAGCACCTGGATGGCATTCAGCGCCTGATTAGTAATAATCAATTATCTTTTCACGCCAAGCGCATTGAATCATTAGCCCTGCACAAAGATGGCCACACGTTTCCAATTGAAATGGCCATGACTTCTATCCGCACTGAAAAAGGCTGGATGTTTAATGCTTTTATTCGTGACCTGACTGAACATAAAAATCAGCAATGCATAATTGAAAAGAACAATGTGCTTTTACGAGAAACTCAACGTGTCGCAAAACTGGGGTACTGGGAGCTTGATCTAAAAAATGATTTACTCGAATGGTCAGAAGAAATATTTGCGATATTTAACCTGGATCTGGCAACGACAAGACCTTCTTACGAATTATTCATCAATACGGTACACCCTGACGATAGAGAAAACGTTGACACCGCTTTCACTGAATCCGTAAAAAACAAAACTCCGTATAATATTATTCATCGAATCATCGCTAATGACAAAATCAAGATCGTACATGAGCAATGTGAAACCACTTACGATGAATCTGGCAATCCGATTCGATCACTGGGTCTGTTGCAGGACATTACAGAACGTATCAACAATCTTGATGAATTACGTCTTGCTGCAACCATGTTCAATACCCACGCTGGTATTCTCATTACAGAAACCGATGGTACCATTATCCGCGTCAATCCTGCATTTGAAAAAATGACTGGATACTCATCAGCCGAACTGGTGGGCAATAACCCACATATGCTGCAATCAGGAAAACAGGATAAAAACTTCTATATGCAAATGTGGGGTGAGGTCAGTGAACATGGCATGTGGCAGGGAGAACTATGGAATAAACGTAAAAATGGAACACTATACGCCGAATGGCTAACGCTGACAGCCGTAAAAAATGAGTCTGGAATAGTGACGCATTATGTTGGCACTTCGCAGGACATTACCACACGTAAGCAGGCAGAAGCCAAAATAGAGTATCGAGCCTATCATGATGACCTGACCGATCTGGCCAATCGTAGACTCTTGCACGACCGGCTGCATCAAAATATCGCTACCTGTAATCGCGACGATACTTTTGGTGCGGTATTACTACTTGATCTTGATCGATTCAAAGATCTCAACGATTCATTAGGTCATTCTGCCGGTGATGAAATATTACGACAGGTAGCCTCACGTTTAAAATCACAAATGCGCGAAGAAGATACCATCGCTCGTATGGGTGGTGACGAGTTTGTTATCGTGCTGCCTTCTGTCGACAGCAATATCTCAACAGTTAGTTTAAAGGTTCAGGCCATTGCCGAAAAAATTCGTCTGCATCTGTCACAGCCATACCAGCTCAATGAAGAGTTGTGTTACATCAATGTCAGCATTGGTATCACTCTGTTCCCGGATGATGCTGACGACATTGATGATATTCTTAAACATGCCGACACCGCTTTATACCGCGCTAAAGCACAGGGCCGTAACACTGTCTGCTTCTATCATTCGAGCATGCAAACAGAAGTTGATGCCAGGCTGATCATATGTAATGGCTTACGCAGCGCTATTAAAAACAATGAATTTCTTCTTCATTATCAACCTCAGATCAACCATAGGGGTGAGCTGATTGGTGCTGAAGCACTAATACGCTGGCAACATCCTGAACGAGGCATGGTGCCACCAGATCAATTTATTGCAGTTGCTGAAGATACAGGCTTAATTTTAGATATAGGTGAATGGGTTCTGCAGGAAGCTGCAAGACAAGTAGCTGAATGGCATAGCAGTGGTATTTGCAATCAGGATTTGTTGCGTCTGGCCATTAATGTAAGTCCCCGACAATTTCACCAGCCTGATTTTGTAGAACGAGTGTTAAGAATCTTTAAGCATGCGGGTGTCTCAACTCAATGTATAGAACTGGAAGTGACCGAAAGTTTATTGATGAAGAACATTGAGGAAGTCGTTGAAAAAATGGATGTACTACGGAAACATGATATTCGTATTTCCATCGATGATTTTGGTACTGGCTATTCCTGTCTGTCTTACCTCAAACAACTACCAATTGACCTGCTCAAAATCGATCAGTCTTTTGTACGTGATATTACTAGCGATAAAGATGATGCCATGGTTGTAGAAACCATCATTGCTATATCACGCCACCTCGGTTTGAATGTCATAGCTGAAGGCGTAGAAACACAGGAACAACTGGAATTCCTCATAGATAAAGGTTGCAATACTTTCCAGGGTTATTATTTTAGTCGACCACTCGATGCAGAAGCTTTTGGTAACTATATCAGCGAACATAAAAACTTTTATGCCGATGAAGCCCAAGCTATAAATACTGATTAATAAAAGCAGAGCATAGTGGAACGACTGATAATTAGTCGGTAAAGATGAAAACAAATATATTCATCGTTTGCATCTATTCTGCTAGAAATTTAACTTCGAACCTGAGAATAACCAACCAGTGCAAGACCAATTTGCTTGAGACGTTTTTCATCACCACCTGCCATTTTTTCCAGTATATCCAGCCACATGGCCTGATCATTACTGACCAGATCTGATTTTCGACGGGCTGGCTGGCTACCGGATGCAGTGTTCCAAACCCCGGAGGCCTTATCCAGACCTTCAAACTGCGATACCAGCTTCACACTGGTCAGGATATAAGTGATGTCATAACCCAACTGTGCTAACAGGGCAAGCTTATCTGCCGGTATAGGAATACTTTTCTCCCAACGGCTCACGGTTTTTGAGCTGACACCACAATAGTCGGCAACTTTGGACTGATTTAAGTGCAAACGTTTACGTTCCTCAGCCAATCTTGAACATATACTTGTTTCGTTTACTTTCATCATTTTCCCCCTTCACAAATCCAGCATCATGCTATTGGCCTGATGACCAATATGTCCATAAAACAATAATTTAGACATTTATAAGACGTTTCTACCACAAAAAAGTATTTTATAAATAATAGTATTAATAGTGTTATTACTTCCTGTTCCATGAACAGCATCTTCCTGACGCCAATCTATTTACCAGTAAAAACGCAAAACTGACCTGATCAGTTTAAATAATAATTTACTTCTCCTTGCTTATCGGACAAATATGCCCAATAATCGTAAAACAATAATGCAATCAATTCTCATTTGCATTAAATATATTCAACAAACAAATTTTTAATAAATAACGTCAATACACTAAGGCAGGAGGAAATACGTAAAGGAATAGGCAATAGAGTACTGGAGATCAATGGCAAGGTTGCTGAACTGGAAGTCCTGTTTTACCTGCCGGAAGGCAAACAACTGCTGGCTGTTATGAAAGAGAAACGCGTCACCTATGTCGACTCCTTCAAACATGTTGCAGCGTTACTGGCCGAAGGTAAACAATAAGTAAAGCACGTAACACAGCCAGTTATCTTAATTTAAATTCAATCACTTAGATTCCAGCTCCATTTTTAAATCTGCATTTTTGTCATTTATTTTCATAGATTTAACACAACTAGCTGTGTATTTATCCTATATATCAGTAGCACATAATTAATTGTTCATAAAATTCCTTATTAGACGTTCATACGTCTAATTTTTTTCCACCGATACAATACAAATTAGTTGCTATAACGCGTATTTATGATAGACATGAGCACTGCACAAACAATATCTCCTTTTTCTGTAATGGTTGACATGGCGTTATCCTGATGATACTTCAGCATATATATATTTATTTTGTAACCGATGTTGACGTCAGGACAAATTTGTCCAATAATCGAAAACATTATTTTAATGAAAACAGTTCTCATTTGTGCGACCATGCCCTGCAGAAGTGCATAATCCGCTTAAACACATTAATTATGAGATCATGTTGATGAAAGGATCTAGTCACATCAAAACCATATTTCGATCGATAATTCGCAATACAAAAAGCGCCTTATCGCTCAGCACATCGCCAGCACACTCACAAATACATGGCCGTCTGTTTTTCTGGTTGCCCATCCTGTTAGGTGTGATCGCAGCGCTATTATTATACGGTTACTCTGAAAAAGTTGACGCCCTGGTTATTCCCGGTGTCGTTTTGCTTGTTGGCATATTAATTGGCTGGATTCTTGACCGTAGTCACATTCAGGTTGTAAATAAGTTAATTCAAAATCAGGAAAAAACTCATTTAAATGATGCTTCTTTTTACAGCAGAATTTTACCAGTCTGGTCAAAACAGGTCATCACATCACAAAAGAGTGGTGACAGAGCTATCGCCGAATTAACCATACTTTTTGGCGAAATCGTGACTAAATTAGGCACAATGTTAAAGATGTCGAAGCACAGTTCTCACACAGGCAAAGATCACGAGAAGAATTTTATTGATGCCGTGGCACAAAGTCAGAAGGACGTGCAAATAGTGTTCAAGGACTTAAAATTAGCGCTTGAAACAGTCAGTGACAGTAAAGATATGTTATTGGCTGAAGTCACCATGTATTCTGCCAACATGAAAGATATGGCTGACGAAGCAAAGCATGTGGCATTTCAAAGCCAGATCATCGCACTCAATGCTGAGATAGAAGCCGCACGTGCAGGCGAGGCGGGCAGGGCGTTTGCCGCGGTAGTCAGTGAAATGCGCCAGCTGGCCTATAAATCGGGCGACACCAGCAAAAAGATGTCTAAAAAAGCCGAGTCCATAGATGCTGCCATGAGCCGGTTTTACAGCGAAGACAAACAAATGTCCGTCAAAGAAGCAGAACATGTGTCACGTGCCGAGACCATGCTCAACGATATTGTTGAGCGCTTTAACAAAATCACACTGGAGCTGGAAGAGTCAGTTAAGACGATGGAAAATGAATCACGACATATCCGTGATGATATATCCAGCGCGTTAGTTGCTTTACAGTTTCAGGATCGTGTCAGTCAGATCATGGCTCATGTAGCTGATAACATTAATGCATTAAGCCAACTTGTCGGATCGGGAGAAAAAAATCTGGATGCGGACGCCTGGCTAAGTGAAATGGAAGAAAATTTTTCTGTTGATGAAGAGTACACTAACTTGCGAGCCAGCAAGGCCACTCCAGAAAGTCACAGTTTATTAACATTTTTTTAGGAGACAGCATGCGAAAACAAATATTGATCGTTGACGATTCAGCATCACTCAGACAGGTAGTCAGCATCACACTTGAAAATGCCGGCTATGATGTTATTGATGCCGAAGATGGAGCAAAAGCACTGGATTTACTGGATGGCAAAAAAGTTCATCTGGTCATCTGTGATGTAAACATGCCGGTCATGGATGGCATTACTTTTGTCAAAAAAGTGAAGCAGATGCCCAATTATCGATTCCTGCCAATTATTATGCTCACTACTGAATCGCGTGAAAGCCGAAAACTTGAAGGTCAGGCTGCGGGTGCCAAAGCCTGGGTAGTAAAACCCTTTCAGCCAGAGCAAATGCTGGCAGCTGTATCAAAGTTAATTTTGCCATAAGCAAAAATACAAAATCGGGAGAAGTGAGATGACTATAAAAACCGAGTCTGAGGCTGGAATATGTAAGGTTGTCATTGAAAATGACATGACTATCTATGACGTCGCCGAACAAAAAAAACAGCTGATCAAGTCCTTAAAAAAATTGAAGAAAAATGAACTCATGGAAATCGATCTATCCAATGTTAACGAAATGGATACAGCCGGTCTTCAGGTTCTAATACTACTTAAAAAGACCGCTGTGAAAGAAAATAAAATAGTGTTGCTGGTTGCACACAGCCCGGCGTCACTCGACGTTATTGATCACTACAATCTGGCAGCATATTTTGGTGACCCAGTCATCATTTCGTCAGCCAGCAAGAAAAAATAATCCACTGTAATAATCGTTTAATTGAATAAGGAGCACCCATGAATTTACAGCCAGCACATGAAACATTCATCGCCGAATGTAAGGATCTGCTCGCCGATATGGAAGAGGCATTGTTGCATCTGGAACAACAACCTGATGATGAGGAAGCAATCACTGCCGTATTTCGCGCCGCGCACACTATAAAAGGCTCTGCTGGTGTTTTTGGCTTTAACAACATAGTCGAATTCACCCATGTAATGGAAAGCCTGCTTGAGGAAATCCGAACCGGTGAAGTAGATATTGACTCCGACATCATTGCTTTGTTGCTGTTGTGCGGTGACCACCTTCTGGTATTGCTCGACGAAACCGCAAATGACAACCAAATCATGAGCGCTAATACACACACTGCCAACACTGCGCTTCAGGAACGTCTCAAATTATACCTCAGCGATGCTATCACTTCTTCATTTGAAGTAGCCGTACCCGACGATGATGAAATGGAAATTGACACCCCCGGTGGTACTGTTGCCAGTGATGCCTGGCATATTTCACTGCGATTTGGCCAGGATGTATTACGTAATGGTATGGACCCATTATCATTCATCCGCTACATGGAGACACTGGGTACCATTGTCCACATCGTCACGCTGTATGACGCTATGCCTGATGCAGATAAAATGGATCCTGAGTCCTGTTATCTGGGACTGGAGATCGACTTCAAAACAACCATGGATAAACTGGGCATTGAAGGAATCTTTGATTTTGTCCGCGATGACTGCGCTATTCGCATTCTACCGCCACACAGCAAAGTACTCGACTACATCAAACTGATTGAAGAACTGCCAGAAGATAAAGCCATGCTCGGTGAGCTGCTCATCAAGAGTGGCTCACTCACAGAAAACGAGCTAGAAGATGGTATCAAACTTCAAAAAGAACTTGATCAGGCAGAAGATGCTTCAGAAACGCATAAACATAAACTGGGTGAAATTCTCGTCGGCCAGGGTGTGGTCCAGCCTGAGCTGGTGGATGCGGCACTAAAAAAACAACAGATCATCAAAGAACATCGAATTGTTGAAAGCAACCTGATGCGTGTTCGCGCCGACAAGCTCGACGAACTGATCACCCAGGTGGGTGAATTAATCATCGCTGCATCGGGTGCCCGTCTACTGGCACAAAATTCCGGTGACTCGGAACTGGCTGAAGCTTCACTCAGTATTGAAGAACTGGTTGAACAGGTGCGTGAAAGTGCACTGCGCCTCAGAATGGTACCGATTGGCGATACCTTCAACCGCTTTAACCGTGTCGTTCGAGATGTTGCCCGTGATCTGGATAAACAGGTGGAGCTGGTCATTAGTGGTAGCGAAACCGAGCTGGATAAATCAATGGTCGATAAAATCAGCGACCCTCTCATGCACCTGGTGCGTAATGCACTCGACCATGGTATTGAATCGATAGAAGAGCGGCAAAAACTGGGTAAAAGTGAAATGGCACGAGTTCACCTCAATGCCTACCATGACTCAGGCAGTGTCGTCATCGAAGTCGCTGACGATGGCGCCGGCCTGAATCGCAACAAGATTCTGGCCAAAGCCATTGATCGCGGCCTGGTCAGTGCTGATCAAAAATTAACTGATAGTGAAATCTACCGGCTGATCATGGAACCGGGTTTCTCTACGGCAGACTCCGTCACTAATGTATCCGGCCGCGGTGTCGGCATGGACGTGGTCAAACGTAATGTGGAAGCATTGCGCGGCAACATCACTATCGACAGCACTGAAGGTACCGGCACGGTATTTACCCTGCGCCTGCCACTGACACTGGCCATCATTGACGGCTTTCTGGTCAAAGTGGGTGATTCTTCCTACGTGGTACCACTGGATATGGTGGTCGAATGTTTTGAACTCTCTACAGATGATCGCAGCAATATTAAAGACCACAGTTACGTCAATCTGCGCGACGAAGTGCTGCCATTATTGCGCCTGCGTGATGTCTTTGATATTCATGCCGATGCCAGTCGCCGGGAAAATATTGTTGTTATCAAATACGCAGGCCAGCAGGCGGGTCTGGTGGTCGATGCGCTTCTGGGCGAATTCCAGACCGTGATCAAGCCACTGGGCAAGCTGTTCGAAAGACTCAGTGGCATTAGTGGTTCAACCATCCTGGGGCACGGTGAAGTTGCCCTGATTCTGGATGTGCCGACACTGGTGCAGCAGATGATCAAACGGGAAGAGGGTAGAGCGCGCAGACCGAAGCTCAATCGCCCGGTAAAAACCCGATAGATTTTAAATTTAACCAAAGAATAAGCAGAAAAATAACCTGAAGTAATGTAGAAAAACACAACCCCAAAAACGGGACTTGGAGAATAAAACATGAATTTAACGATTAAAGGCAAGTTGTACCTGAACATTCTGGCGGCAGTACTGGCCGTGGCTTCATTGATTGCAATCTCATACACCGGCACCTCACGCCTGGCAGAACTACAAGATATGGGCGCACAGCGCGCGTCGGACAGCTCTGACGGTTTTGAGGCGGCCTCGATCGGTGCTGAAATGTACCAGATTGTTGCGGATGCCGTGATCAATCGCAATCTCGAAGAAAGCGCAAAGCTATGGACGGAGAAAAAGAAAGAAGCCCTGACTGATATCGACGCCATCGCGGCTATGGCCGATACCCCTGAAGAAAAACGCTGGGCCGAAGAAACACATCAGGCTATCAATAATGTTATCGCTCTGTATGAGACCAAGATGCTGCCGTTGCTGAAGTCCGGCGATGATGATTGGGAAGCAATCAGGGAGCTCGACGGCGAGATTGATGGTCATATTTCAGCAATTGCTGAGACGATGTCATTATTCGCCCAGTCTATGCTGGAAGAAGCTAAAGAAGCTGATGCCGAATTCGATGAAACCGGCAGGGCAACCATCCAGAATGCAGTCATTGTTGGCGTTATCATACTGTCATTGTTAATCATGCTGTCACTATGGATACTGTTTAGTATCACACGCCCACTGAACATAGCTGTGGGTGTTGCCAACCAGATCGCCGATGGCGACCTGAGAGTTAAAATCAATGTCACTTCCAATGATGAGACCGGCCTGTTACTGAGAGCCATGCAGAACACCGTCGACAAACTCTCACAGATTATTGGTGAAGTGCGTTCCGGTGCCGAGGCGATGTCTTCGGCTTCAGAAGAGGTTAGTGCCACCGCTCAGGCCATGAACCAGGGTGCAGGCGAGCAGGCCGCCAGCGTTGAAGAAACCTCAGCTTCGGTTGAAGAAATGACTGCTTCCATTACCCAGAACAGCGAAAATGCCAAGATTACCGATGGTATGGCGACTCAGGCTTCATCACACGCCACCGAAAGTGGCGATGCAGTGCAGCAAACAGTGGCTGCGATGGGTGAAATTGCCAAGAAAATCAGCATCATTGATGATATTGCTTACCAGACCAATCTGCTGGCATTGAACGCCGCTATCGAGGCCGCCCGCGCCGGTGAACACGGTAAAGGTTTTGCCGTGGTTGCCAGTGAAGTTAGAAAACTGGCTGAACGCAGCCAGGTGGCTGCTGAAGAAATCAGCGAAAAAGCCGCCAGTTCGGTCGCCGTGGCTGAAAAAGCCGGCCGTCTGCTCACCGAAATGGTACCCGTGATTCAGAAGACCTCCAGCCTGGTGCAGGAAATTTCTGCTGCTTCTGAAGAGCAGTCTTCCAGTGTTGGCCAGGTGAATAACGCTATGGAAGAATTGAACAAGATCACCCAGACCAACGCGTCGGCTTCTGAAGAACTGGCCGCCACAGCGGAAGAGATGAGCAGCCAGTCACAACAGCTGCAGCAAATGATGGCGTACTTCAAGTTAGATGGCGTTAATAGCGGTAGCGACATGAATATCAAACGGAAAATGACAGCGACACCGTCTTCAACAAGACATCCGATGGCGCATCTGCCTGCACATTCCAGTGAGTCCAGTGCCAAAGCGCCTGCTGCCAATCAGTTCGTCAAGTTTTAGGAGGTTGTTATGGGTGCACTTATGCATGCCGGTAAAAACGACCGGAGGAACGAGGAAGAGGAGGATGCTGCCAACCTTGGCCAGCAATACCTCACTTTCCTGATTGGTAAAGAGGTGTTTGCGATTGGTATCGCTGACATCCGGGAAATTATAGAATACCGCGAACCCACCACGGTGCCGATGATGCCTTCATTCATCCGTGGGGTACTTAACCTGCGCGGACGCGTAGTACCGGTGATTGATTTGCTGGTGCGTTTCGGACGCGAAAGCACTGAAGCTTCACGCCGCACCTGTATCGTGATACTGGAGGTTGAGCATGAAGGTGAGCAACAGTACATTGGTATCGTAGTTGATGCCGTCAGGGCGGTACTCGATATTGCCGATGCGGATATCGAACCACCACCGTCGTTTGGTGCCCGCTTACGCAGTGATTTTGTCAGCGGCATGGGCAAGGTCCACGACGAGTTTGTTATCATTCTGGACACCGAGCATGTGCTCTCGATTGAAGAGCTGTCCATGCTGGCAGGCCTCGATGAAAATAATCAAGTGCTCGGATCTGAGCAGGCGATGTTGCCTGATGATGTAACAACAGGCGATGATACTGAGTAAGTAATCAGATGAGTGAAAGCCCACAGGTATTGCGAAAAATGCTTTCGCGGCAGTAATATCATAAAAAATATCCCAGCAATAGCTGGGATATTTTTATTTTTAAAGAGCGCCTAGATGCATGTCAAATGAAATAAATACGAAGAAATCAAAATCAGGTTTTTCACCCACAGGCCTTACCGAGATCAGCGAAGTTGAATTTAAAAAATTCAAGACATGGATCTATGATGCGGCAGGCATCAATCTTTCCGATCACAAAAGAACACTGGTCATGGGACGTCTCGCGCCTAGATTGCGCCACCATAAACTGTCGAAATACGGTGATTATTTCAGCTTATTAACCAGCCCAAAAGAAACAGTTGAATTACAAATCGCAATTGATTTGCTAACCACAAACGAAACTTATTTTTTTCGTGAACCTAAACACTTTGATTTTCTACGCGACCAGATTCTGAAAGCGCACCCACCCGGTCAACAGATGCGCATCTGGAGTGCGGCAAGTTCAACGGGGGAAGAACCCTACACCATTGCAATGACACTGGCCGAGTCACTGGGCAATGGCGCATGGGAAATAATTGCCTCGGATATTAGCAGCCGTGTGCTGGATCGTGCACGCACCGGTCATTATTCAATGGAGCGGGCCAGACATATTCCTCAAACCTTACTGCATAAATATTGCCTGAAAGGGGTGGGAGAGCAGGACGGCACCTTCATGATCAATGCAGAACTAAAAAGAAGAGTTAAGTTCCAATATATTAATTTGAATAATCCTTTGCCGCAGCTGGGTGAGTTCAATGTTATTATTATTAGGAACGTGATGATCTATTTTGATCAGGACACCAAGCGTAAAGTGATTGCACGTATGCTTCCATATTTAAAACGAGGCGGTTATTTACTCATAGGACATTCAGAAAGCCTGAATGGAATTACTGATAAGTTAGAAACCATTAAACCTTCAATTTACCGTAAGCCATAGATTAGATGATACAAGCTCCACCTGATGTCATGGATATTTTTCTCCAGCCAGGAGATTTTTATTTTGGTGACAAAGACACTCGCATACGAACCTTACTGGGTTCCTGTGTTGCCATTACCATATGGCATCCTAAATTACATATTGGCGGTATGTGCCACTACATGTTGCCGAGACGACCCGCACATAAAACAACCAATGATCTTGATGGTCGATACGCAGAGGATGTCATGCAAATGTTTATGCATGAATTGAAACGCTCAAAAACAAAGCCCTCAGAGTATAAAGCTAAACTTTTTGGCGGCGGCAATATGTTTACACAAATAAAGAAATCAGAAAACCACATCAGTATATCAAAACAAAATATCGATTTCGGGCGCACGGTAATGGCGCAATATGGGTTTAATGTTCATGCCGAATGTATGGGTGGCACAGGCCACCGTAATATTATTTTTGATTTGTGGAGTGGTGATGTCTGGGTGAGACGGCCGATGGAGACACTTTAATGGCTATTATAAATGTGCTAGTAGTTGATGATTCTGCCGTTGTCCGTCAGGTTATAAGCAACGAATTATCGAAAGACAAATCAATCAACGTCATTGCGGCAGTAGCTGATCCTATTTTTGCCATGAAACGAATGGGTATGCAGTGGCCGGATGTTATCGTGCTTGATGTCGAAATGCCACGCATGGACGGCATTACTTTTCTCAAGAAAATTATGGCTGAACGACCCACACCCGTAGTGATCTGCTCAACACTGACCATTAAGGGTGCTGAGACAACTATGCAGGCGCTGGATGCAGGCGCTGTGACCATCATCACCAAACCAAAGGTTGGTGTTAAAAATTTTCTGGAAGAATCTTCCAATGAGTTAATTCATGCAGTTAAAACAGCCGCATGCGCTAACACAAAAAATCTGATTCCCCGAAAAACTCCAACAACACCAACGCTCAAACCCACCGCCAAACTCACCGCCGATGCGGTACTGACTCAGGCAACTGTTGCAATGACCCAGACCACGGACAAGGTTATTGCTATTGGTACTTCGTGTGGTGGTACACAGGCGCTTGAATTTGTTTTATCCGCGCTGCCAAAAACTTGCCAGGGTATTGTTATTGTTCAGCACATGCCTGAAAAATTTACCGCTGCTTTTGCTGCAAGGGTTAACAGTATTAGCGAGATCGATGTCAGAGAAGCCCAGAACGGCGATCGCGTTATTCCCGGACAGGCCCTGATTGCGCCCGGCGGCAAACATCTATTATTAACCCGTAGTGGGGCGCAGTACAGGGTTGAAGTCCGTGACGGCCCGCTGGTGAACCGTCATCGGCCTTCGGTAGATGTGCTGTTCCGCTCGGTCGCAAAATGCGCCGGTAAAAATGCGGTCGGTATTATTATGACCGGCATGGGTGACGATGGCGCCCATGGTATGGCTGAAATGCACGATCAGGGTGCTTATACTATTGCTCAGAATCAGGAGACCTGTGTGGTGTTTGGCATGCCGAAAGAGGCGATCAAACTGGGTGGCGTCGACAAGATTATGTCCTTGCAGGATATTGTTCGAGAAATCATCAACATTCATTAACGTGGCTGAAATAAGGGTGTGATATACGAAGCAGAATAGCGCTTACTGAGCGATATACGCTATTTAACATAATATACATTATGCGCACTAGTATGTAATCATAACCACGAATACGGGCATTTATCACCAATTGCAACACATACAGCTTGTGTTTACGGTTAAGGACTGGATAATGCTCGATTTCATCCCATTACATCACTCATATACGCTGTGCTAAAGCCCCATTTACCCAACAAGACCACGCTGATGACCTACTGGAGCCGCCTCTATGGCAGCTCCTTTGCGCTGGCGATTGTCGAGGCTAGCAAACAGTTTGATCAGGGTCCTGTGGTGGTCATTGTTGAGGATATTGCGCACGCCGATTCACTGAAAAGCGAAATTGAGTTCTACGGTTCTTCATCGCTCAATATCTACCATCTACCTGACTGGGAAACCTTGCCTTACGATGTGTTCTCGCCACATCAGGACATCGTCTCAGATCGCCTGAAAACGCTTTACCAGCTCCAGAACATTCAGGCTGGCGATATCCTGCTGCTACCCGTGACCACGCTGCTACAGAAGCTCACGCCCAGGAAATACATTACTAGCAGCGTTCTGATCTTTCAGCCCGGACAAAAACTGGATACGCACGAATTTAGAACCAATCTAGAATCGGCTGGATATCTGTATGTGTCACAAGTCATGGAACACGGCGAATTTACCGTGCGCGGCTCGATCATCGACATTTTTCCAACCGGCTCGAAAACACCGTTCAGGCTCGACTTGTTTGATAATGAGATCGAGACAATCAGGGACTTTGATCCTGCCGATCAGCGCTCGAACAAAATCATCGATGCGATTGAAATTCTGCCGGCGCGTGAGTTCCCGACGGATAAAGAAGGTATTCAGCTATTTCGCGAAAATTATCGACAACAGATTGTCGGCGATCCTTTACAGAGCATCATTTATAACAACATCAGTGACGGCAATATACCCACGGGTATCGAATACTATTTACCCTTGTTTTTTGACCAGCTTGAAACTGCATTTGATTACATACCTGCTGATTCATTATTTATCCAGCCAGATAATCTGACAGAAATAATTGAAGCATTTACACAAGATTTAGAATACCGCTATGAACAACGTAAACATGATGTTCAACGCCCTATTCTGCCACCGACATCGATTTTTCTTGGCCAGCAAGACATAAAACAGTATATCGAAAAATATGCACGCATTAGTGTTTCAAAATTTAGCAGCATTGATAATGAATATGACCTGGCAGTCAAAAGACCACCCGAATTAAAACTAAATACCCAGAGCAAAGATCCTTCTTCAGCATTAACGGCATTTCTTCAGGAATATACCGGCCGGATACTTTTTGCTGCTGAAACACCGGGACGTCGTGAAATTATTTCTGAATTATTGCGCTCACATCACATTTATCCAAAGTTGTGTGAGACATGGGATGATTTTATAAATGCTGAAGAACCAATATGCTTAACTGTATTTGAAATTGAAAATGGTTTGAGCCTGATCGAGCCTGAACTCTGCGTCATCACCGAGCCACAGATTTACGGCCAGCGCGCCATTCAGAAGAGACGCAGAAAGAGTCGTGGTTTAGACTCCGATGCCATTGTTAAAAATTTAACCGATCTAAATATCGGATCACCCGTTGTTCATCTTGATCACGGTGTTGGTCGATATCTTGGTCTACAAAAACTTTCTGGTGCCGAATACGATACTGAATTTTTAACCATTGAGTATGCAGGCGGCGATAAACTTTATGTACCGGTTTCATCGCTGCATCTTATCAGTCGTTATACAGGCGCATCACCCGAGCACGCACCTTTATACAGGCTTGGTTCTGATCAGTGGCAAAAAGCAAAAAGTAAAGCGGTTAAAAAAGCTCGCGATGTTGCTGCTGAGTTGCTGGATATTCATGCTCGCCGTGCTGCTGCTAAAGGCAAAAAACATGAAATTAATCACGATGAATATCAGAACTTCTGTAATGGCTTTCCTTTCGAAGAAACCTATGATCAGGCTGCCGCTATATTAAGCGTACTGGAAGATCTAAACAGTCCTATACCCATGGATCGGGTGGTTTGTGGTGACGTCGGTTTCGGTAAAACAGAAGTCGCCATGCGTGCTGCCTTTGTTGTCGCCAATGCCGGCCAACAAGTTGCCATACTGGTCCCCACCACTTTACTCGCACAGCAACATTACCAGAACTTCAGTGATCGTTTCGCCGACTGGCCAATTAAGGTGGAAGGTCTGACCCGATTTAACAGTGCAAAAAAACAACAGGCTGTACTCGACGACCTGGCCTCAGGAAAAGTTGATATTGTTATAGGTACGCATAAACTTTTGCAGAAAAGCGTGAAGTTTAAAGACCTCGGTTTAGTCATCATTGATGAAGAACATCGTTTCGGCGTGAAACATAAAGAGCAAATGAAATCACTACGTTCAGAAGTCGATATTTTAACGCTCACAGCAACACCTATTCCAAGGACTCTCAATATGTCTTTGGCTGGCATACGCGATCTATCTATCATTGCCACCCCACCCCATCAGCGACATTCAATTAATACATTTGTCACCCAGTGGGACGATATTAGTATCAAAGAAGCCTGTCAGCGTGAATTAAAACGTGGCGGTCAAATTTATTTCTTGCATAACGAAGTCAAGACTATTGAAAAAATCACTGCTGATTTAAGAGCATTATTACCGGAAGCAAAAATCGAATTCGCCCACGGACAAATGCCTGAAAAAGATCTTGAGCAAATCATGCTAGATTTTTATCATCAAAGATTCAGTGTGCTGGTGGCAACGACGATTATTGAAAGCGGCATTGACGTGCCGACTGCAAATACCATCATTATTAACCGTGCCGATAAACTCGGCCTGTCACAACTACATCAGATTCGTGGCCGCGTTGGTCGTTCGCATCACAGGGCCTATGCCTATTTAATTACGCCTCCGGAGTCACTGCTCACCGATGATGCCAAGAAACGCCTCGAAGCCATTGAATCACTCGAAGATTTAGGCGTTGGTTTCACTCTTGCAACCCACGATCTTGAGATACGTGGTGCAGGTGAATTGCTCGGTGAAAATCAGAGCGGCCAAATTACAGAAATTGGTTTCGGCCTTTATAGCGAATTACTGGAAAGAGCCGTTCAGTCACTGAAAAATGGCGATACTACAGACGTTCCTCTGGGCGCCGGTGTCGAAATTGACCTGGGCATGCCTGCCATCATTCCCGATGATTATGTCTATGACATCCATCTACGATTAATCCTTTACAAACGCATTGCTAGCGCTAAAAATACTAATGAACTGGATGAACTGCGTGTCGAATTCATCGACCGCTTTGGTCTGTTACCTGAGAGCACCAAAAACCTGTTTGCCGTCACCGAAGTTAAGCTACAGGCAGAAAAAGCTGGCATCTCAAAAATTGATACCAACGATAACGGTTTCAGAGTAATCTTCACTGAACGACCTAATATTAATCCGATGAAGCTAATTGAGTTAATTCAAAAACAATCTAGTATTTATCATTTTAACGGCACCGATACATTACGCATAAGCCATGACATGGATGATGAAGACTATAATAAACGCGCAATCACCATTTTAGATATCATCAATACATTAACTACTCAAGAATAATACCGTCAGATAATGAAAAAAATTACCACTTCAATATTCACTTTACTGCTCTTACTATCAACATTCGGCGTTCATGCCGTCAATCAATACAATATTGAAATTATCTTTTTTGAGGATACCTCTAATCGCTACATTAATAGTGAGCAATGGCCTGTAATTATTCCGCCAGAAGAATCGATGACTCCACCATCAGTTACCCTCCCCATCAATAAACTGAATAATAATATCGAACTCAATAAGACTGAATATCCAAATAGTAACAGCGTGATCAATATCACTCATCATGCCAGTGACGCACTCGCTGATTACGTTACCAGGCTTAATCAGTCTTCCAGATACAATGTTTTACTTCACCGATCCTGGCAACAAACTGGGCTCAATGATACCGATGCTATTGACATTTATGTCAATACAAGCGGTGCTGATGATCTCAAAAACAACGATGTAACCATCTTTAATCCGGGGCATCAAACATCAACCATCAATGATAATCAGAACTTCATGTCCAATGTAGAGGGAACTCTCAAACTAATACTAGGACGCTATCTACACATTCATACCGATTTACTCTATAGACGACTCAACACTGCATACAAACCAGACTCGCCAGTTTTAAACGGAAGAATATTTAGTGAATATAAAATAAAATCTCAACGCAGAATGCGCAGCAACGAACTTCATTATATTGATCATCCACTATTAGGTATTCTGATTCTCGTCAGTCCAATTAAACCTCCGGAACCTGCTGAATAAAATAACTGCCTGAGTGAAGAACCAGACAAAATTGATATATTATTAATACTTATTACATGAACCCACAACAAATCGCAAATATTTTGAACGAAATTGCTCGTTTGGAAACTTCCGGTAAAAGCATTGAAGCCATGGAAAAATTACGTCCACTTCTCGATACTTCAAAACCAGGACCATACGTTGTAGAAGCATACGCTGTTCTTAGCACGCATTATAATGAACAGGAAAAAGCACTGGATCTGGTAGAAGATACACTT
>JAOUNI010000008.1 GCA_029881035.1 Gammaproteobacteria bacterium
TTGTTCTTTGCCTTTAATAACCCGGTTCAGAGAGCAATTGTTTCTAATATTCATGAGATCAATAGGTTCACACTCAATTACCCTGCAATTAAAGCCAAACTACAGCTACAATGACATAGCTAAACAACGGCTACAGGTAATCTAATGAATATCGCAAGAACAATAAGATCAATCGAACCTGACTCCATTGATCTAAAGAGGGTTTAAAAATACCTTGGATATCTATGGAACCTGTATCTCATCAACAACCGATGAACACGGCCCGATTTACGTTTACCAAACAAGGTCCAGCCGGATTCTCAGCTTTGATCGGAAAATATGTCAAAGCTCCATGAAGCTCAATGACATTAATGGCCTGGCTCTCGGTTACACCCAGGCGATGATGGCGGGTTTATTTTTTATCCCCATCGTTAAAACAGCCACTATCATGGGGCTGGGCGCAGGCTCTATGGCCAAGAACCTGCTTAGCAGTTTCTCCGGGTTAAATGTTCACGCGGTTGAATACCGTGTCGCCGTAGCAAATATCGCAAAAGAATTTTTTTACCTGCCGGCCACTGATCGCTTCTGCATTCATATAGACGATGCGGTGAACCACATAAAAAACACCGCGACGAAAAGCGATATTATCTTTTCAGATCTCTACAACGCGGAAGGCATGGAGCTGAAACAGGTATTTTCATCCTACTTGCGTGATTGCAAAAATGCACTCAACGAACAGGGTGTGCTGGTCATCAATTTCTGGCATGCGCGACTTCAAACACGACAAAAATTAGATGCAGCTCTCGCTCTCGAATTTGAAGACCGGCTGCTCAGTTTCAAGGTAGACAGTGGCAACACGATCATACTCGCATTCAAAAACGACATCCCCTCGATGAATAGAAAAGAACTCCTGACTAAAGCTAAATGGTTACAGGAAGAAATGAACCTCCCGATGGAAATTTATGCCCAATTTCTCTGGACTACACAGCAAAATAAATTCGGGCTTAATTAATATGATAATCAAACACCAATAGGGGACAGCCCCCTTTAACCGTTCCCCATTGATCAAATGCACCCGATCCACCTAATTTCCTACTATAATGACCACCAAATGAGCCAAATAATATCTCTCTATTTAATACAATCTTATTCAGGACTCACTCATGTCTATAAAAAAACTTATTTTCTCTACACCTCTTCTATTAATCAGTCTGAACAGTTTTGCGAATGACACCTTAGATGCAGCCATTGGTGGCGCTATCGGAGGTGCCACAGGTGCTGCAATCGGTAATGAACTTGGTGGTCGAGATGGTGCCATTCTTGGCGGTGCCATAGGTGGTGCAGCAGGTGCTGCAATTACTACAGATAATAACCAGCAGCAAAGTGGCATCAAACCAGCTATACGTGTCGAATACCAGGAGCCTCCCAAAAACAATAACAATGGAAGCTTCTGCCCTCCTGGCCAAAGAAAAAAAGGTCGTTGTTAATAACAACATACAAGTCGGTTGGATAATAGAAGCGCAGGGCCTGTCCCTGTGCTTTCTATTTCGGCATTAATCCCTTGTACAAGCTGCCTCAGTTTCCAACTTTGGTAGCGGCATCATTCATGGATGAATTATGAGTTTCTCGAGCATGGATGCGCCGCCTCACACCCATTATTCATCCTTGCTATCTTCCATCTATCGGCGTGATAATACTTTACATCTAATCATCATCCAGCAATGAAAAATAGGTGGCTACTATGGACAACACGCTCAAAACTGCTTTTCTGTTAATGCTCACAGTGCTAACACTGGTTGCCTGCTCAAGCTTCAATCCATACGGCGATCCCGATGCACAACGTGATCGCTCAATAGATGCACAGGACGAAATGCGCAGAGATACTAAGTAGGTGATGAACATGCGCTATGAATTTCTATGAACATACAGATTATTAGAGGTCGTTAAAAATGAGCCTTTATAACCATATTCTGGTTGCCATCGATTTTTCGACGGCGGCTGATCATATTCTAAGCAAGGCCCTTGATTTAGCCCGGGATAATAAATCTAAAATCAGCCTGCTGCATGTGGTGGAGTACCTGCCACCAATCGATTATTTCAACGATTCCCTGATGTATACCAATTGGCCTGAAGATGAAAAGCTGATACTCAAGCGCGCCCAAGACAGGATGAAACAATTTGCCAGTAAACATGCGCTGGAAAATGCCACGCTCAAAGTTGAAATAGGTGCACCCAAACTGGTGATCGCTCATTACATCGAACAGCACCAGTGTGACCTGGTCGTACTTGGCTCACACGGTCGACACGGTTTAAGCCTGCTCCTGGGATCTACCGCCAATGCCGTGTTACATGCCATGCCCTGTGATGTGCTGACGATAAAAATAGAAGAATAGTTTTATCGCTCGAACTGGCTGTCCAAGCGAAAAGAATAGGGTCGGGTTTTATGTTTTGCCTTTCGTTTTTTTTATTCTTTTGTAAAACCAGCCTCTGTAAGTAATATACCAACGGCTTGTCGTAATAAGGCCGAATCATCAACTATCTATTATTTGTTTCGCTGCATCTACTGCTAAAACATTGTCACTAACCCGGGTGTTTCCAGGCTAGCTTTCCCCCTGCCTGTGGTACCATATTCCTCATCAACCGAATACTTGCTTTCCATATTTCTTATCCATACGCTCGCGTCTATTTTCCTTACCCCTAGCCCAGCAGAGTCTTTTAGTTCAATTATGTTGTCCGTTACATGGTCAAGAACCTGGCTTAAACGATCTTGAAACTGCAGAACCATCGTGGCACTTGAGATATCATCTCGCACCTGACGTGATTCATTCTCCATGACAACAATATTGTTTTCTAATGCTTCTGTAATTTTACTAAATCGTTCAATAATATCCTCAAACATCCCTTCAGCACGGCTCAAGGTATGCGCCCCCATATCTGAGAACTCTTTTCCATTTTGATAAAACTCATCTAGCTTCTCTATGGTCTCATCAATAGAGCACACTTTCTGGGCCATGATTTTACTTGTCTCTATTGATTTTTTGGCTAATCCGCGCATTTCACTAACCACGGCTGCAAATGCCCTGCCATCAACACCGAGGCGTGCAGCTTCAATCTCTGCATTGAGTGCTACGATCTGGCTTTGCATCGCCATCCGCTGTGCTTCTTCAGCAATCTCACTCATGTTCTTTGAATACTTTTTCACCTCAGCCACTATCACCTCTTTGCTATTATTTACTGCAACGAGAGCCTCATTCAGATCTTTAAATAGAGATTTAAAATCTTCCTGGCTGCTTCCTACAGCACCCAGTAAATCAAAATCATCTGATTTGCCTTGCCCATCTCCAGAACTGCCGCCTGAGGTCTTTAGAATCGTACCTAGTCTCTTTACTATTTCACCAAAAATTGAAGCTAAATCTGCCACTGCTTCTTCGCCAATCGCACGCGATGTCTCTATCTGCCTCGACCAGATCGGAAAAATCTGTTTGCAGAAATTACAGTTCTCTATTTGTGTCTTTGAATATTCACACGATTGATTTTCAACAATACTTCGAAACCGGGTCTTAAGACGCCAGCCAACTACAGAGGAAATCATTAATACCAATACAGCAGATATGATTGTATGCAGGTTCCATCCAGCCATAATTAATAATGGTACGATTGCTAAAACACCCGAACCTAAAGGCGCCAAAAAGAATATTGTTGAATTTGTTATGTAGGCTGACGAACCATACATAGGCGTGGATTTGGGCACGAATGCCGAACTACCCAGTTGCGCGTGTGCGATTAATCTATTACGTACCGTCATAATGATGTTGCCCCTGTTATTCTTATCTAAGACCCTGTTTACACATCAACACAGCCAGATTTGTACAAAAAACTAACTTCTGCCCTTACCTTTTCTTAGGCCTGGAATGATAATAAACAAATAAAACGCACAAATCAACAGAATCAACCAAATATTGCAAAACAACTTCTTCAACACTATAATCAAGTCGAATTCACTGACTTTTTCTTATTCTGCATGATTAAGATTGCAGGCATGTAGTGAACAGCCGTTTTGAAGCCGCCATTAAATATGTCATTAAGGTTATGTTTTGTAACAATAAAAAGGGAAATACTAATGTCAAAAAAGTCTTACTTAACACCCAACAAAGTAGCAGAGCTACTGATGGTCTCACCGACAGCCATCCGGCTATGGGCCGATAAAGGTGAATTAAATGCCTTAACCACACCCGGTGGACACCGTCGTTTTCTTCCCAGCGAAGTCGACCGTTTTGCCCACAAAAAAGGCCTGACCTTAAATTATGGCGAACCCGAGCATCCGAGAATTTTAATCGTCGACGATGACGCACAGTTACTGCGCTACCTGGTTGCGTTTTTTGGTGGCCTGGAAAGTGAAATCGATGTCGCTACAGCCAATGATGGTTTTGAAGCAGGTCTGAAGATCCTCGAATTTAAACCTCAGTTCGTATTACTGGATTTAATGATGCCACATATCGATGGCATTCAAGTCTGCCGTCGTATAAAAAATGACCCGACGACACAATCAATACGTGTTATCGCCATGACAGGCTACGCCTCTTCTGAAAATGTTGAGGCTATTATCGACGCCGGCGCTGAGGGCTGTTTACACAAACCTATTGATGAAAACATGTTACTGGCGCAACTAGGGTTAACACAAAATGCCAATGCCTGAAAGAGCTGTATCCCATACCTTACGGGCACTGTATTTCTTGCCCTGCGTTCTACTGCATCAAATTGCTATCGTGGTGATTAATAATTTCAACAGGAATCTATTTTTTATTACACGAATACCAGGAAGGGAGAAATTCATTCAGATCAAATTTTCAGGTACTAAGTGATGATTATAAAAGCCCCCACAATTTCAAACACAACCTACAAAATACTTGTCGTCGAGGACGAGGTACAGCAGCAGAAGCTGGTGAAGGCAGCTTTAAACTCCAACGAATTCGACCTGATGTTAGCAAGGAATGGTGAGGAGGCATTAGCTTTCATTAAAAAATATGATTTTGATGTAGTGCTCATGGACAAACGCATGCCTGGTATGTGTGGTGATGAGGTATGCAGCCGGATACGCAATGAACTGCATAAGCCATTATTACCCTTGATCATGCTGACCGGGACAACTTCAGATGAGGAACTTGAAAAAAGCTTGTCAGCGGGCGCCAATGATTTTATCCGAAAACCATATAACCCGATGGCATTAATCGCAAAAGTAAGGGCCACTGGTAATAACAAACGTATTGTTGATCAGCTCGACAGTGCAGATTCTATGCTGTTTGCACTGGCGCGAATGGTTGAGGCAAAAGATGAATGCACGGGCGACCATTGCTCACGTCTCGAGCACACTGCCACCGTATTCGGAAAGGAACTAGGACTCTGTTCGGAGGAGATTTACGCACTGCAACGTGGCGGTGTTTTGCATGACATCGGAAAACTGGGTATCCCGGACAGCATCTTATTAAAGGAAGGATCGTTGACGGATGAAGAATGGAAGATCATGCGCCAGCATACGATTATTGGGGAGCGCCTGTGTAGCGACTTAAAGAGCATGAAAAACACACTCCCAATAATCCGGCATCACCATGAGCGATATGATGGTGGTGGCTACCCGGATGGTTTAGCCGCGGAAGAGATACCATTTTTAGCCCGTGTTTTTCAGATCATAGATATCTATGACGCCTTATCCAACAATCGGCCTTATAAAAAAGCCTTCCCACTGGAAAAAATTATTTCTATTTTCGAAGAAGAGACAGAAAAAGGCTGGCGGGATCCTGAGGTTGTTATCTCATTTATAAACCTGCTTCGTAATCGTCCTGATGACCTGATATTACCTGCGGACAGAAAGAAGGATCAGGGCATGCAAAAATATGACGATATAGTCGCTACAGGTGCATTGGCTATGGCGCAGACACATTAGCTCCATAACGAATCATTATGGTTACCTATTGCACAGATTTAGACAACCATGAGAACCATAGTTACGAGCGAACGATCAACACTTGGATAAGATAATGGCAAAAAGATTATTTCGAAGCAGCATCTTCTCCATGTTTACACTGCTTTTATGTGCCTGCGTGCAGCAGCCGGACGAGCCAATGAGAATCGCCAGCAATGACTGGCTTGGTTATAAACCACTGTATCTTGCTGAAAAACTCGAATTGTTTAAATCTTCTGATATCCACCTGACGGAATTATCTTCGAACAGCGAAGTCATCCGCCTGTTTCAAAATGGATTGATCGATGGCGCAGCTCTGACATTAGACGAAGCACTATTATTAAAACAGGATGAACCCGATGTTGTGATCGTACTAGTTATGGATATATCGAACGGGGGTGATGCGATCATTGCACATGATGAAATAGCCGATATGCAGGCGCTACGTGGAAAGCGCGTAGGCCTGGAGAAAACCGCGCTCGGTGCCTATATGTTAACCAGGGCTCTCACACTGTCAAACCTGGATACTAATGATATCAGTAATATATCGTATGAATATTCAGAGCATGAGGAAGCCTTTGTTAACAGAAAGGTAGATGCCATTGTCACTTTTGAGCCCACAACCAGCCATTTATTAAAGAAAGGTGGACATATTATTTTTGACAGCCGTCAGATAGCGAATGAAATTATCGACGTGTTTGTTGTTCGTCGCACATACATGGAAAAACATTTGGATAAAATTAGTCAGCTTATCTATACCTGGTTTGATGCAATCAACATCCTGGAAACTGACCGCAATCGATCGATTGAGGCACTGGCTAACATATCAAACCTGAGTATTGAACAACTCATTACTTCACTCAGAGGTATACATTATCCCGATTACCCAGAGAACCTCAGATTATTCGAGCAGGGCAAAGATACATTGCATGAGAATGCAACCAGGTTATATAAAATAATGATAGAGAGTGAATTACTCTGCAGGGAAGTTAATATCGACGATCTCTTTTACGACCGACCTCTACTTGAGCTACCCAACAAAGATTTATTATCTTCGTCAAATATCTCAGAATAATGATACTCATATGAACATATCTTCCCCTTTACGATTAACCATTCCTGTTCTGCTTTTTTTGACTTTCGTCATTGCATCACTCAGTGACCATTTTTATCATGCGCCTCATTATCAGGCTGAAGTAGAAGAAGAAGGCATACATCATGCCAGACAACTTATGAATTTACTCCAGTCCAGCATCAACATCATGTTTCGCAGAAATGATATCGAAGGTATTCGCATACAATTATCATCACTACTGGCAAGTCCGGATACGATCAGCGCCACCATCATAGATGAACAGGGAATCATTATATTATCTAAAAATAAAGAGGATATAGGTCTTAGCATCTTTGAACTGGAAACCACATTAGACAAACTATTATTACATGATGCCATCGCACTTAAGAAAAGCATAACCCGTCTTACCGATGACAAACTGAGCATATTATCTGTTTACCCGGTCAAACTTAAGCCACATGAAAGCGCGGTACGAGCATCACTTGCCGGGTTCCTTGTCTACGAAAAGAGCATCGCTCACGAAAAAAAACTTGAGGAAATTTATTCTAATCAACAGTTAATTTTACATCTGGCCTTGATGACATGTTTTGCATTTATCTTATGGCTAGTTCTTTCTTATCTCATTACACGACGTGTCAACAAACTACTAAAACTGACGGATAGCATTTCATCTGGAGAAAACCCAAAACATCCTGCCTTAAAAGGCAATGATGAATTCAGCCTTCTCGAAAAATCCTTGCTCAGGATGTCAAACACCATCAGTGAAAAACAACATGATCTGACAACGAGCGAAAATCGCCTGCGCACAAGCCAGAATTTTTCACACATGGGAAGCTGGGAATGGACGATATCAACTGATGAATTAAATTGGTCTGACAATGTTGCATCAATGCTTGGCTTAGATGAAAAAAGCCTTGCGCATACCAAAGAGGAATTCATCAGGAGCATCCATTCAAACGACCGTGACATGGTTTCACAGCGCTTATCCGAATGCATTAACAACAGTGCCAAATATGGTGTCGAGCTTAGAGTCATTACTCCTGCTGAAGATACACTGTGGATTCATATGACAGGTGATGTCGAACGTGATAATACCGGGACTCCTGTTCGCATGCTGGGCATGGTCAAAGATATCTCAGCTTTAAAAGAATCTGAGCAGATCATACACGAGACTCTGCGTGAGTTAGATTACCAGAAGAATGCCATCGATAAACATTCCATTGTTGGTATTACCGACAACACAGGAAGGATTATTTATGTCAATGACAATTTTGCAAAGCTCAGTGGCTATTCCAGGGATGAGCTCATTGGCAAAAACCATCGGATCGTTAATTCGGGACATCATTCTAAGGAATTTTTTATCGACTTGTGGAATACAATCAGTACTGGAAAAACATGGCAAGGTGAAGTTTGCAACAAGAAAAAAAATGGTGATCTGTTTTGGCTGAACACGACCATTATTCCTCACTTCAACAAACAGGGACAACTGGATCGCTACAGTGCTATTCGCACTGATATCACTGATGAGGTCGTCGCACGAGAAACGATCATCGAAGAACAAAAGCTCCTCAAAGTCATCAACTATATACAATCAGAGTGTCTGGTAAGAAATAAACCCAGTATTGTTTTCAACCAACTCCTGCAGACCATCTTGAACATCACGGAAAGTGAATACGGCTTCATTGGCGAAGTATTGATTTCTAATGATAATAAGCCATACCTAAGAACTATGGCTATAACTGATATTTCCTGGGATGAAAAATCACGAGCTATCTTTGAAGAACATCATGACTCAGGCATGACATTCAAGAACCTTAATTCTCTCTTCGGTAATGCCATAACGACTGGCCAGCCGGTAATCTCCAATGACCCCTCTAATGACCCAAGATCTGGTGGTCTTCCAGAAGGACACCCTAACTTAAATTCTTTCCTTGGTGTTCCGCTTTATGCGGGCGAGCAATTGATAGGTCTTGCGAGTATCGCCAACAGAAAGAAAGGTTACGACGAAGTATTTCTGGACAAATTAAAACCACTATTCACCACATGCTCCCAGGCTGTTGCTGTGTATCGTACCGAAGAATCTCGTCGAAAAATATCCGAAGATCTCTCCCGATTCAAATCAACCCTTGATCACTCTATGGACTGTATCTTTATATTTGATCCGGAGACACTGTATTTTCTCTATGTCAATGAAGGTGCGATGCAACAAGTTGGCTATTCACACAATGAGCTAATCAACCTGACACCTGCCGATATCTGCCCAGACTACGATGAAAGTAGATTTCGCCGATTATTATCCTCCTTGATTACCGACCCTCAACATTCAGTGACCTTCGAAACCAGGATACAACATATAGATGGTAGCTATATTCCAGTTGAAATATTCCTGCAATATGTTGAGGTCGCGAATGAAGTGCCTCGTTTCGTTATCTCATCTCGAGATATTTCAGAAAAACAGCACCTCCATAAAAAATTAGAACAAGCCCAGAAGATGGAAGTTATCGGTCAATTAACTGGTGGTATTGCACATGACTTCAACAACATCTTAACCTCAATTATTGGCTTTACTAACCTTAGCCTGCAACGCCTTGTCAGGGACGATCAAAGCGAATTACGTGAGTACCTCAATGAAGTAGCCACTGCAGGTAACCGTGCACGTGACATAGTAAGCCAACTGCTCACCTTCAGCCGCACTACAGATAGTGATGCAATTGTGATACATGTATCACAATTGATAGAAGAATCTATTAAATTGCTCAGCGCTACATTACCTACTTCTATCACTCTAACCACCAGAATAGAACCAGATATACCTTCAATAAAGATAGCTCCCGTCCAACTTCAACAAGCGATAATGAACATCTGTATCAATGCGCGTGATTCTATTGAAGATAAGGGCAAAATCGTAATCGCTGCAAGCTCTGTTTATATCGATAGGAGCAAGGACAGGTTTTATCCACATCCGACGTACTGCGATACTTGTCTTGAAACAATTCCATCTGGAAACTACCTTCAGATTTCTATAAGTGACAACGGCTGCGGGATGAATGATGAAACCAAAAAAAGAATATTTGAACCATTCTTTACAACTAAAGATGTAGGAAAAGGCACCGGCATGGGTTTATCTATGGTTCATGGCGTCACCCATTCAAATCATGGCCATATTCAGGTACATACTCAGGTGGGTTCTGGCACCAATATCAAATTATTATTCCCCGCCACCGGTGATATATCTGATGAAATTGATAACAGTGACGTAACTATCACTCAGCTAACAGATTATGATTTAAAAGGCGCCAGGATACTCATCATCGATGATGACAAATCAGTCGCAAAATTTATTGGTGGCTTACTGACTAGTGTCAATGCGAATGTAACCACGATTACTGATAGTGTGGCAGCCTGGGACTTATTCAATCAAGGCCCTACCGCCTTTGACCTGATCATTACCGACCAAACTATGCCAAAACTTACTGGTATTGAACTATCAACAAAGATAATTGCGCTAAGACCTGACCTCCCGATTATTATAATGAGCGGCTACAGTGAACAAATCAACGAAAACACTGTATCAAAAAAGGTTTTTTCTGCTTTTTTACACAAGCCTATAGATAACTCATCACTTATCAATACAGTGATTGAATCATTATCAAAATAGTCTACTTGATAATTTTAAACATAGCTTTTTTAAATATGAAACCGCTATGTTCGATCACATACCCCTCCATAAAGACAGGGCCAAACCCACCATTAAATAAAATGACTTCATCCAACATTGGGCTATGCAGTCCCTTTTGAGTATGAAAGAATGAATGCAGTTGCTTAATTAATTTGTCCGTGAAAACAAGGGAAGCTCACTCTGCCCCTAAATATTCAGTTTTTTAATCAAATATGAACATTAGCTACAAAGTAAACGTACCAATCTCAACAGAACAATTTCTTTCTATTCTCCGCGAATCGTCGCTAGCTGAACGCAGGCCGGTTGATGATGCTGCGTGCATTGATGGCATGATTAATAACAGTAATCTGGTTATTACTGCCTGGGATGATGAAACACCTATCGCTATTGCTCGATCATTAACTGACTTCCATTATGCCTGTTATCTTTCTGACCTTGCTGTTCATAAGAAATACCAGAACGAAGGTATTGGCAAAAAACTACTCTCAACAACGCAGCGGCAACTCGGGCCTAAATGTAAACTGATTTTAGTTTCTGCGCCTGATGCCAATTCTTATTATAAGCACATTGGTTTTACTAATAATGAACGTTGCTGGATTCTCAATCGCAACGAATGTATATAACTCTGCGATGCGGAACATCCGAAGGGCATTGCACCCTATGCGACTTTCCGTAATACTCGATCTTGCTATAACAAGTACATGCCCAAGTTCAGACCACCGTTGTTAACAGGATGACCCAATACTGTGAACTTACCCCTAATTATTTTCAGGAATAAAAAATGAACAAGATTAAAAACTCAGGATACAAAGCACTGGTTATTGTAGAAGACATTGGTTTGCTGATTATCGCTATTTCGACTGTAATAGCCATGGGTTTTGAAATTGTATCCATGTTTAATGTAATGGCGGTAACACTAGCGGATCTCTTGTTACTTTTTATATACCTTGAAGTACTGGCTATGGTGGGCATATACCTTAGATCTGGCAAGCTGCCTGTTCGAATGCCGCTTTATATTGCAATCGTAGCCATTGCTCGCTACCTGATTCTTGATATGAAGAATCTGGATACCTTAAGAGTCCTCGGTCTTTCCGGGGCGGTATTGGTTCTTGCTATCTCTATTCTCGCTATTCGATACGGCCATACTAAATTTCCCTACGCGGATAAGGAAGACAACTAATAGATTACAGGGTTAGGTGTTGTATTTTGCCTTTCGATATTTTTTATTCTATACGCAAAATCAATCGGGCCTGATCTCATTGATTTTTCTTTTACTCCTGTTCTCTACGTCTATTTAATGTTAAATTCACCCAAATTTAGCATGGAAATTATTTATGAATATAATAAAACTTATCACTGCTATAACTCTTCTTGGTTTTTTAAGCGCCTGCGAAATCAGCGGCCCAAAAATAAAAATTCCGGGTGGGGTCATAAAATCAACCGGTGCTAATCATTGCCCTCCGGGACAGGCTAAAAAAGGAAATTGTTAAACATACCTAACAGCTTAACAAGGCACAGGGGCAGATCTTGTGTCTGCCTTTTGGTATTTTTATTCCCTTGTATAACCTGCCTCAGTTTTGACTATGCTAGCAGCAATTCGCCATAGTCAAATTTAAGGGATCAGACCCTCTTACTTTATTGGCCAACGATTGCTACGTGGTTGCCTTCGAGTGCGGGCTAAATTAGCAATTGCTTCTACTGCTTGATAATTTGCTTAAACCCTGCAACTATCATGGTTGCATTTTTATATGACTATTTTCACCCCCTTCAAAGGGATGGCGTGGTTATGGAATGACAGAAGCTATTGATGCAGCAAACCTTAACATCAGATTTAAAAGGACGCCCATGAAAAAATTATTTATACTTATTCCACTTTACCTCATCGCTATGGCCAGTACCGTTGAGGCTAAAGTCATTCCTTTAGTCGTTGAATCTACATTCACGAATGATACCTGGTTTCCTCTTCCTGTTGATCAAATGAAAGCTGCTGCTGTTGATACGGCTTTAACAAAAATTTCTAGCACAAAAAAGTTTGCCTTTTTATATAAGTCTGAAGATAAGAATATCAGGCCAGGATCTCTGAATCTGGCTGTCACACTGGTTGAGCCTGCTGAGTCCGCCAAACTAACCATAAAACTAAACCTTCCTGAGAACGGCGGTTCCTATGTATCTTCATCATCTGTTTCGCTACGTGATAAAGATCATAAACAGATATTTGAAACTTTACAAAAGTTGGGTAGTGCTGCTGCGGATCAGCTTAATTTATCTGCAAGTGAAATTAAGAGCATCGATACTAGCGACGTTCAAAGTAATAAAATTTATAACGAAATTATGTCATTAAATATTAACGTTATTGAGCTACATAAAAGCATAGGCAATAGTGGTGCTGCGTCACACAATATGGCCATTAATACTCGACTTGGCAAACTCGATACAATTATAAGCAAGCTGGATGAGCATCATAACTACGTGAAGAAAAACGATGAATTACAAAATAGAAAACTTGATTCTATATATTCAGAATTACAAAAACTAAATATTGGCACTAACACTGGCAATTCGCCACCAGACGGAAAGGAATTATCCCTGTTTGATGTCAAACTATTACCTATCGTTGATACTGCAATAAAATTAAAATATAAAAAAGATTTTTCAGGTGCCAGAAATATATTATCTAAAGTCGTTAAGAGCAGGGAAATATCTAAATTATTTAGAAGCGCCGTTGAAGAAGAGCTATTAATTAATCTTCCACTTTATGAAGCCGATACCAAAAAAACCGAACTTTCCTTTGCATTTACGGATCAGGTCAAGGGTGACAAATATCAAAAAACCGTTGATCATATCAGATCACTCTATGAGTCCGTTCTAAAAAGACCAGATGTCTTATTTAAAAAGCGTATTGAGATAAAACAGCAACTGGATTCACTGATGATATCTGCTGACAGCATGGGAGCAGTCGCAAAAATGATGCGCATGAATGAACTGAATAATCTTAAAGTAATGCTTCGTGTTCACATGCAACGAAAAATGGCTATGGGCTCAAGAGGCAATGATGGATTTTGCCCTAAAGATGATGAATTACAAAAAGTAATAAGGAAGGCGAGCATGAGCGTATTTACACTCAACTCGATAAAAGAATCTAACAATTGGTGCATTCTTTTGCTTGATGACGGGAATAATAAATCAGAACAGATTAAGTTCAATTATGAGGAGGCAATTATTGTTGATGTTAACGTAGTAGCTGCTACCCCATTGCCACCCGTAAAGAAAACCAGTGGTAAACGTGGCAGAAATATAATGGCTGAACAGGCGATACGAAATAAAGTTGTATTATTTAGTAATGCCATTGCTGCTTATTATAAAAAAAATAACATGCTACCAATATCCATATCCGATCTAATATGTCGTGATCCATTCAAGCAAATGGAAGAATATAACTGCGCCTCAGCACAGAAGGATGGCATATTTTATATAAAACATGAGGATGACTGGGTGTCTATCGAATCATACATTTCTGATAGCGAAATTTTAAAGAAATGCAGGGCAACGAGATTTCTTGAAATGTTTGATCCTCGATACGGTGAGTGTAAAGATTTAGATATTAATTCCATTCCTTTATCAGAGACATAATCAGGAGATTTGAAATCATGGCGCCAGTCTCATCCATATTCATTAAATGAGAACTGGCCTAGATCGCAATCTACCTTTGATACCACCGGATAATATTATTTCGCTTCAAAGATTATCGAAAATTCTCCAAGATCACCATAACGTAGGTTGATCGCTTCACCGAAGGCAAACTTGAGCACGCCTGCATAAGACCCGGTAATGATCTGCTGCCCTTTGTGCATGCCAATGCCCTGTGCTGATAAAAAATTAACCAGCCAGTAAAGTCCCGCGCGTGAGTTGCCATTGGGATGTTTGGCCTGTTTAGTTTCCAATGTGCCATCGGCGTATTGAATCGTCAATAAAAACTCAGCCAGATCAGGCGGTGTATTTTCAGGTAACTCGGGGCCTAACCAAACTCCCTGGTTAAGTAAACCATCGGCTAAGGCATCAAAAAAAGTAGCCTGTTCTGGTGAATCATAACGGCTTTGAATCAGTTCCAGTGCCAGTCGGGTTGTCGCAATTGCAGCATCTATTTCGGCTTCACTGTATGGCGTAGCTCTGGGCGGTACATCGTGTTTAAGTTCAAATGCCAGCTCCGGCTCAACTGCAGCAAGGCCATCCTTGTCGGGGTAAAGCTGGCATAAAGCGGGGGTCTGGGGCCGTTGTTGTTGCATCGTTGAGGCATACAGAGCAGCGATAATTTGTTTATCATCACTGGGTAATGCGCACTTCCAGCCAGCCACCCCGCTGGCGCTGACTGCTGCAAAAATGTCTCCCACCTTTTGCTGCAAACTAAAAGCTTCATCGAAGCTGCGCGGTCGGATTTCATTGTTTAATAGTGGGCCGGTTTTACCCGCCGCACGTCGCCTGGCCAGCTCTACTGCCGCGGAAGAATTCTTCTGGGTCATAAATTATCCCTATTGTTGGCCTCTGTGTAAGAAATGATTGCGTAGCACCTTATTCGGTACTCTCGTCTCTCAATGTAACAGTATCTAAATCTTCTACAAACATTATTTAAGGCGCAATAAATGTAGAACATTTTATCGGCGTTTGGAAGTCCGGGTCAAAACCACACCAGTCTTGCTATCTTCCAGGTATTCGCGTAAAAATTGATTTCAGATTTTACAAACTAACGCGCATACAATATTACTGAATAATCCAACAACAAAGATAAATAGGTTTACGACTATGAACACTCTCAAAACCGGTTTTCTGCTGATAGTTACAGTGCTAACGCTGCTCGCCTGCTCAGGCAATAGTTTATACGGTGACCCCGATGCACAACGTGATCGCTCAAAACAGGCACAGGACGAAATGCGTAGAGATACTAAGTAAACAGGAATGAATGGAGGATAAGCTAAAGAAGGCTGATCCCTTTGACTTTTATATGAATTAAATGGCATTAAAAAGAAAAGCCATTTTCTGACCATACACACACAGAACCAATGGTATGAGTTACACAACATTTCAGAATTGGGTGTACTTTCTACCATGATCGCATCGTGAGGAAAGGTAAAGTCTGGAGCTTAATACACGGCTGATTGTGCATAACGTCTGTTCAAATTTACTCCTGCTAAATCTGTCTAGATGACAAACGTTTTCATGATTCAATAGGATATATCGAAGAATAATTCACAACAGCCATGTCATCATCTCCCGTCTTGCTTATTATTCTCTCACTGCCTTCCAATAAAAATCTCAGGATCAGATCACCGTTCTTGCTAATATCAGCGAATACTGTGTTCTGACTCCTTATTTAAGCCCGCGTTTTTGTGTATGTATTCAAGATTTCTGACCTTATCTGTTTTCACACTTTTTAATTTATGGCTGTCTGTAGCGCAGGCAGATCAGCCTGATAGTGGCATTGGTCTTTATATTGATCAGGATATGTTAGTCCCATTTTCCAATGAAGATCGTGATTACACCATGGGCATGGCTTTTGAGTTTTTCTGGGCGAAAGAGGAAGGTCTTTATCCTTTGGATAATCTGGTTCGTTTAACGAGTCAATGGCTGGGCATGGATCATTCCAATAACGATATTGTTTACAGTTTTATGCTCGGTTCGGTTGTTTATACGCCGGATGACTTGTCTGATTCATTGCCTATATTTGATGACCGGCCATATTCATCTTTAATTTATCTAAGCAATAAAAGGGTGCTCACCGATCATAGAAAAGCGCTTGCTGCAGAAGTATTGATAGGTCTGTTGGGCAGTAACGTAGCCAAATCAATACAAACACAGCTGCACACTGCTTATCGTGCTGCATCGGGAAGCAATGAGCCTGTTAATCCGCAGGGATGGTCTCACCAGATTTCGGATGGTGGGGAACCGACCATGCGCCTACGTTTATCAGGCTCGCTATTGCAACCCGACCTGTCAATGAAAGGGCGGTGGGATCTGACTACCTCTTATGGTTTATCACTGGGTTATCAAACAAACCTTAATGTAGGTGTTGCCGTTAGAGCCGGCAGTATTAAGAGCCCATTCTGGAGTCTTCCTTTTGATCCGGTTAATCGAGGGAATTTTTTACCTTCTGTGCCTGAGCAGGAGTGGTATGTCTGGTCTGCTCTGCGCTCACATCTGATTATTTATGATGCGTTATTACAGGGGCAGTTCAGAGAGAGTGACGTGCAATTCTCTGCAAATCAGATTGAGCGAGTGGTTTTTGATGGCGCTGTTGGCCTGACGACGGGTTTTGAAAAATCACAAATCACATTCTCACTAAATGCAAAAACAGCTGATCTTAAATTTATGTCCAGGCGACAGATTTGGGGTGGTTTGAACTTCCTTTTTCATTTTTAATTTAACGTGCCTTGCAGGTTCTGTGATCAAACTGACCTGAACCCTTCAATTTTTCAGAACTGGCCGGATGATAAAAGCACTAGTGTACAGGCGCGAGACACTTTTATTCCTGCCGATCTGAGTCTTTTCTCCATAAGTGCATCTTCAGTTCCGGGATTCATAATTACGCGTTCCGGCTTTATCTGTATCACCTCTTCTATATGATCTCTGAACCTGGATGGATTAACGTATAAAGTGACCGTATTAATTTTTTCTTTAATTTCGGTGACAGCTTTAAAACATTGGTGGCCATCTATGGTTTCTTTAAAAGGATTGACCAGCCTGACCTCATGACCATGTTGCATCAATGCCGTCATTGCCATATGAGCAAATCGATCTTTCTTCTCACTGGCTCCTATTATTGCGACTACTTCAGGCATGGCATTTTCTCCGCATCAAAGGCCATCACTATTTTTCAGATTTTCCATCTGGGCATATCACCTGATATATCGACGAATAATCCATTACATCCATGCCATCTTCAACCGTCTTGCTGGTTATTCTTTCTATACCTTCCAGTGCATCGGTATTCAAACCGGCTACTTTGGCATCCTCGATAAACAGGCGGATATCTTTCAGTAGGTGCTGGGTTGTGAAGTTGGCGGCAGCAAAATCCCGGTCCAGATATTTCTGTAATTTCTTGTCATAGGTTTTGGCATACAATGCGCTTTCACGTACGGTTTCCATAAACAGATCGGTATCAACACCATTTTCGATGGCATATCCCAGGCTCAGGGAAAAACCGGCGGTGAGCGAAGCGATCAACTGGTTCATGGCCAGCTTGAGCGCAGCGGCGGAACCGGTATCACCGATGTAGCGGGGCGCGCTGCCTAATACCTGAAGCGTCGGTAACGTTTTTTCGAACACGTCTTTTGCACCAGCAGCCATGATGATGAGCGTGCCGGTTTGCGCTTCGGGGATGCTACCGAGCACCGGCGCTTCCAGATAACGGCCACCGAGTGCGGTTACCGCTTCACCTATTGCTTTTGATTGTGTGGGTGAAATCGTCGCCATCTGCAAGATAGTTTTACCATGCAGGTCAGCTGGTTTATTAGTTTGATTATTAAGTTGCAGAATGTGGTTAATCGCTTCTGCGTTACTGACCATCAGAATAATGGTGTTGGATGCACTGATCAGTTCATCCGCGCTGACACAGACGACAACTCCATTATCGACCAGGTCTTTAATATTGTCCTGGGTACGATTAAAAATCCTGACCGTATAGCCCTGTGACAGAAAGCGCTCAACGAACGCGCGTCCCATCAGGCCAATGCCGATAATACCTATATCCACGCTTCACCTTATGCTGACAATTCAAAGGTCATTATTCTAATAGATTTTCTACGTAGCAATACAGGCGTGTAAGTTTTGCAAATGATTAATCTATTGTATGCCCATACAAAGGCAAACCCTTCTCTGAAATTTGTCTGCGAAAATCATCACTAATAAACAACGCGGGCACTTCCAGTTCTATTGCCCGACAATGTCTTTCGATAACAGCCATGGCTTCATCACGATTATTGTATTTGGCTCTGGTTTTAAATTTGCCCTGGCCATCAGCCACGCGCCACTTCTCCTGCTGCTTCTCAAGATTGAGCCATGGCTCACGCGTATTGATGTGAGTGCTTTCAACTTTACAGTTAAACCGCTTCACCAGCTGGTTTAGTGACCTGGGAATTTGGCTATCGTAATACTGTTTGATAGATTGCAGATAACGTTGGTAGCGCATTTCCTGTATGTTACCCATCGACCAGGCAATGCCGGCATAACCATTCTGACTCGCCTGTATTAACATGAGTTTTACAGCGAGCACTGACCATTCCTGTTTAAATGGCGCATTCGCAACCTTGCCCCAGACGCTGGTGTCATAACCATTACGTTTGCCGGACTGGTGCCAATCACTTTGCACTTCTTCGATGAATAATATTTTTCGGCCTGCACAGTCGGTACGTGAAGTGGTTCTAATGTGTGCAAGGATATTGTGATCATAAAAATGCGCGCCGAAGAAAGTACGCTGGTAGTCGGGCAGGGTGACGAACCATTCGCGATAATCTTCACCACCGAACAGAGTCAGGTAATCAAACTGGGTATTTGTTTTTGCACCATTGTGTATACCAAGGTGTTCACGTGCATGTTCATTGGCAACTGTTTTGGCCTCTAAACTATTTTCGTAAAATAAATTGCCATCGCTCCTGGCTATAGCCCGTCCATAGGGATCGAGCGCAAACCAGTATTTGTTGAGTGCCATCGGATGGTCATTGTTCAGGGTTTTTATAACTCCAACACGATAGTTGCAGTAATTATCGACATATCTCAATACACAGATACATTCATGATCGAGTTTGAGTGCCGCTCGGTAAACTGCCTGATGTGGCATGCGTTGTGCCACTTCGCTAAATCCAAGGCCGCCATTTTCACCCCAGATCTGCTCGATGCTGAGTTCAAGTCGTAGGTTATTATTCCTGTTTTTCAGCAACTGTTGTTTGCTGATTTTTGTTTCCGGCGTTTGCTTCTGCAAATAGTGTTTGATGCCTGACCAGAGGATTTCTTCTTCACGAACACCGCTTTTTCTGAAATTTTCAATCGTCGCCAACCATTGTATGGCGCTGGCACTTTGCAACGGCAGCTGGGTTAAACGCTGTCGCAACAGGCTATATAAATGTTTTGGTGAGCTATAGCTTTTTGCGGTCAGTTGCGGCTGGTTTTCGATTAACCTGCGGCGGACCGTTTCAATGCGGCGACGCTGGTCGTCCTGCTGTATCCATCGTAACAGGGTGACTTTATCTTCATCGCTCCAGTCTTCAGCATCACGAATACTCTCTAGCGTATAACCTGAATATTCATAGTCATATTCTGTCCAGCCACGTTTTGCCTGCCCGTTATCATCAAGTTTTCGATAGATGATATCGACCAGTGCATACAGTTTACGATGCTCTGAATGTGTGCCAATACCCTGCTGTCGCAATGCATGATATTTGGGTCGATCTGTTGAAAGATCAATCACTCTTCCACTGGGCAATTTCACCATTTTCCGCGTTTTCCTCAGTAACGACTTTTAACCAAGCCCTGATACCTGAGTAAACTACTATGGAATTATTTTGCTATCACCCAACTAACCATAGGTGTTTATTTAATAGACTAGAGCATACGCTCTACTGGCCTCTTATTTTCATACAGCTATTTCAATACCAGAAACCCCAGCTTTTTAATGAAAAAAAGATCTATTTGAGGGTTTTGTTTTAAATATTAGACCAGCTAGTGATATTCAACAGTTTAGTTTTCACGCGAATTGTAAATATGACCACTGCTTTCTTGATACAGTTTCAACACTGCTTGAGAAGTTTCTCTTTCAATATTGTCAATGACCTGTATGCCTCGGTCAGTCAGACCCTTTATCCAGTTATCTGGTTTTGGACCTTCATCAAAACCGATATTTTGAGCATCTTCACCTTTTGCGGCAGTTACCACACGGGCAACACCCGACCATGGAATGGCACCAAAACACATAGCGCAGGGTTCAGTGCTGGTAACGAGCTCAAGCTTAGGTAATGATGTCTCTGCCAGATCATAGGTTTTTAATTTTGCTTGTGCGACAGTTATCGCCACCATTTCTGCATGCAGGATTGATAATTGCTGTGTGGTCACCAGGTTAATGCCCAGTGATACCAGTTTGCCGGTTTCAATCTCAAAGATAGCGGCGGCAAACGGACCACCTGTCTCTTCTTCTACATTTTTTCTTGCCGCTGATATGACAAATTTCATTCTCTGATTTAAATCTGTCGTGGCCTGATAACTCTGAGAGAAATTATTGACCCAGACTGGCAGCTGGAATGAAATGCTGAGTGGCTGTGAAAACATTAGTAAATACGCTGGAGAAATTATTATTTCTTTTGCTGTTTAAATTGCACGCTTAAATAGTAGCGGGCGCAAACTCAATCAACGTATCAACTTCAGCATCATAATCAATACCATCAAGTCCAAAACCAAATAGTTTTAAAAATTCATCTTTATAACCCTGATAATCAGTGAGTTCAAAAATGTTTTCATTAGTGACCTGCGGCCAGAGTTCTTTCACTTTGTTTTGTACATCGTCGCGCAACTCCCAGTCATCCATACGGATACGTGCAGCAGCATCCAGATCTGCGCCACCTTCTTTATATAACTGGGTACGGAACATGCGATTGATTTGTTCGATGCAACCTTCGTGAATATTCAGTTCCTTCATCACCTTAAAACCCATGGCGATATATAAAGGCATGACGGGTATCGCGGCGGAGGCCTGGGTGACCACGCTTTTCAATACCGCAACATTGGCGCTGCCATGAATATCGGCGAGTGAATTGCGTAGTGCGGCTGCGGCACGATCCATGTCTTCTTTGGCTTTGCCCAGGGCACCGTGCCAGTAAATAGGCCAGGTAATATCGGTACCGATGTAACTGTAGGAGACAGTTTTAACGCCATCGGCGAGTACGCCCGCCTGTTTCAATGCGGCCATCCAAAATTCCCAGTCTTCGCCACCCATGACGGTAACGGTGTTTTTAATTTCTTCTTCTGTGGCCGGCTCTATTTCAGCATCGATGATGACGTCCTGACTGGTATCAACTGCGGTGGCTTTGTAGGTTTCTCCGATAGGTTTTAATACTGAGCGCACGACTTCGCCGGTATCGGGCAATTTTCGTACCGGCGAGGCCAGCGAATAAACAACCAGGTCAACCTGGCCCAGATCTTCTTTTATGATTTCGATGGCCTTGGCGCGCATTTCATTGGAGAAGGCATCACCATTAATACTTTTGGCATACAGACCTTCGGCGTGCGCAGCTTTTTCAAATGCGGCTGAGTTATACCAGCCCGCGGAGCCTGGTTTTTTCTCGGTGGCCGGTTTTTCCAGAAACACACCCAATGTGGCTGCACCCGAACCAAAAGCAGCAGTAATACGTGAGGCCAGACCATAGCCGGTGGAGGCGCCAATCACTAAGACCTTCTTCGGGCCATTTGCCACAGCACCATCGGCTTTGACCCGCGCTATTTGCTCATTAACATTGGCTTCGCAACCGGTAGGATGAGTGGTGGTACAAATGAAACCGCGTGTTTTTGGTTTGATAATCACGTTAGATATGTCCGCTTGTGTTGAATTGAAAAAATTTTATCATTTTAGCAGAATCTGCTTATGCCAAAAAATGTGCCTATTCTAACCTCAATTCCGTGTTGCTAGTAAACACCCTGGACTGCTGCGTGACCGGATCGATAAAGCGCAGCTCTTTTGCCAGTAGCTGTAAGGGGCAAGAATAATTATCCGCCGCTCTTGGCAATAAGGCCGGGTAAAACACATCGTTTAATAATGGCCAGCCTAATGATTGCATATGCAAACGTAACTGATGCGTTTTTCCGGTAATCGGCTTTAATTCAAATAGTGCTTTATCGCCGGATTGCTGCAGACAGCGAATAATTGAATGGCTGTTTGGCACGCCTTCAACCATCTTCATGAGAAAACGCGGTTCGGATTTGATGATGCGATTTTTAATTTCCCACTGCTGTCCCAGAAGATTTTCTTCGCTATTTACCCTGGCTATGGCGTGGTAGGTTTTGTGTATTTGGTGTGACTTAAACAGGTTATGGTAGAGATGACGATTGTCCGGGTTGACTGAAAACAACACCAGGCCGGTGGTCGGTCTGTCCAGCCTGTGTAAAGCCTGCAAGTTTTGCAGTCCGGTTTTTTTCCGTAAACGGGTTTGTAGACATTCCTCGACATAAATTCCCGTCGGCGCCACTGCTAAAAAATGAGGTTTCTCGGCTACTAAAATATGTTCATCCTGAAATAATATTTTTTCTGAAAACGGTATGACCGGTTCGATGTCGACTTCACGATAATAATAAACTCGTTGCTGCGCCTGAAAGGGTGTATCAGCGGCAATTAACGAACCATCATGCCAATGCACTTTGCCATTAGCCACGCGTTGCTGCCAAACCTCGGGCTTAATATTGGGAAACTTAACTATAAGATATTCCAGAACGCTGCTTATACCGGGATTAGTCTGCGGTAAGCTCAGTTTCGATGGATATTTTGAAATGCTCATGCTGCGAAGTATAGCAGGGGATCAATTGGGAAAATTAAAGCTTTGCATTAAAGGACCATCACAGCAGTCTCAGAAACAGAGCTATTTTCCGACGAACTGAATATTAACCCTGTTAAGGAAATTCAGATATTCTCTAAAGAAGATAACGCTTTCGAGTGGGTCAATACAAAATAATACATCCCCGTATTTTGCCTTGCGTATGAAACAGGGCTGGAATCATTTAAAAAATAATTCGTTTACTGCAATTTACTTTTATGCCGAATAATATCCCCCGACATTAGGAAAATAATATCTTCAGCGATATTGGTTGCATGATCGGCAATACGTTGTAACTGTCGGCAGATTTTCAAAATGCTCAGGCGCTGTTCTGTCTCTTGTGGCGAAGCCTTAATACTCTCAACTTGTTCGCGATAAATATTTTCTGCCAACTGTCGGATATTTTGGCCCAGCTTTAAAACATTTTTGGCTACTTCCAGATCACTTTCAACAAAGGCAAGCATACTTTTTTTCAGCATCATTCGTGCTTGCGCAGATAATTCAAACAATTGTTCCGGCACGTCTATATTAGGCAGACTCGCCAGGGTAATTACTTCTTCTGCGATGATCACTGCATGATCACCAATACGTTCAAGATCGCTGTTTATCTTTAATACAGAAATAATTAATCGCAGATCGTTGGCTACGGGTTGATGCAGCGCCAACAATTTTAAGCAGTCTTCTTCCATTTCAATTTCAGCTCTATCAACACCGCTGTCATCATCAATAACAGTTTGCGCAGGCAATTTATCAAGATCACTGATGGCGTGAATAGCTTGCCCGACTTGTTCTTCGACTATATCGGACAATTCAATCAGATGTTTATTAAGACGCTTCATCTCGCGTATAAAATGTAATGACATATTTTTTTCCTGTTTCGGCGTCTAACCGAATCGTCCTGTAATGTAATCGTGTGTTCGTTTATCTACTGGATTTTGAAATATTTGTTCAGTTTTGCCGACTTCTACTAAAGATCCCATATGAAAGAAACCAGTCTGCTGTGAGACACGCGCGGCTTGCTGCATAGAGTGCGTAACAATTATGATAGTGTAATTTTCTTTTAATTCCCACATCAGCTCTTCAACATGGTTGGTGGCAATGGGATCGAGCGCAGAACAGGGCTCGTCCATTAACAACACTTCTGGATTGATGGCAATGGCGCGTGCAATACACAGACGTTGTTGCTGGCCACCGGACAATCCAAGTGCTGAGTTATGTAATCGATCTTTTACTTCGTTAAATAAACCAGCTTTGTTCAGGCTGTCGACCACGATTTCTTCAAGATCATCTTTATGCTCGGCAATACCATGAATGCGTGGGCCGTAGGCGATATTGTCAAAAATACTTTTTGGAAACGGGTTGGGCTTCTGAAAAACCATGCCGATTTTTCTACGTAATGAAACCACATCAACACTGGGCGCATAAATATCTTCTTTATTGAGTGTGATCTGACCGGTAATGGTACAGTTATCAATAACATCATTCATGCGATTCAGACAGCGTAGAAATGTTGATTTACCACAGCCGGAAGGTCCGATTAATGCAGTGATCTGCTGTTGTTCTATATCAATTGATACATCATATAGCGCCTGAGTATTGCCATAAAAAACATTGACGTTATCTGCACACATCACAGCTACTGAGTTTTTTTCTGCTTGTTTTCTCGATACCTGCATTGGTGGTAATGAGCCCCGACTTGCGTTTTTGCTGATTTCTGGCTGAGTGGCATTGTTATTAGACATATGATGCTCTACTTGTTTGATATTCTGGTACGATTTCTGATTAGGACGGCAAGCAGGTTCATCGCAATTAAGAAAACGATAATAACCATGATAGCTGCGGCGGTTTTTTCAACAAAACCACGCTCTGCACTTTCAGCCCATAAATAAATTTGTACTGGCAGTGCGGTGGCCGGATCGGATGGTGCGCCTGGCACGTTGGCAATAAAAGCGACCATACCAATCATTAATAATGGCGCAGTTTCACCCAGTGCCTGAGCCAGGCCGATAATAGTACCGGTGAGTGTACCGGACATAGCAGCAGGCATAACGTGATGAAAGGTCACCTGTATCGGTGAAGCACCCATGGCCATCCCGGCTTCACGAATACTGGGTGGTACGGTTTTAATTGCAGAACGACAGGCAATAATTATCGTCGGCAAGGTCATCAGCGCCAGAACTATACCACCGGCCAGAGGTGTACTGCGTGGCAGACCAAATACATTGAGTATAACCGCCAGACCAAGCAGACCAAAAATAACCGAGGGCACTGCAGCAAGATTATTAATGTTGGCTTCAACCATACGCGCCATAAAGGAATCGCGCGAAAACTCTTCCAGATAAATTGCAGCAGCCACACCTAATGGAAATGCAATCAATAAACAGATCAGCAGGGTATAGATAGTACCAACAACAGCACCACCAATACCTGCCAGTTCTGGATAACGTGAATCTGCACGTGTAAAAAAGTCGGTGTTAAATTGCATCTCTACAATTTTTTTATCGATCAGTATTTGTAACCATTTTTTCTGCTGTTCATCCAGTCGGCTCTGGAATTGCTCGCCTCTTAAACTCGCTTTGTAGTACTGATCTACATCTGACGACATTGGCACGGTTAAAGTTACGGAACTACCGATGCTTTCAGGTTTGTCTATTAGTAAATCTCTAATATCAAGTTCTGCGCCCAGGCTTAGTAATTTGGTCAGATTACGCTTGTCTTTACTTTTTTTCACTTCTGGAAAAAGTACGTACAGGCCATTTTTGGCTACTTTGGCGGCATTGGCTTCCTGTCTTTCTGCTGGGCTGGCGGTGCTGGTTACACCCAGAATTTCTGCATCTAAATTAAATTCCAGTGTGATCACTGTCTGCTGAAACGCTGAGTAACCGGTAGAGAAAATATTACCCAGTAAAAATAATAAAGCACTGCCCGCTAACACTAGCCCGAGTATGCCATAAACACGAAAACGAAAATCTGCAAACAAGCGGCGGCGATCTCTTTTTTTCTGATACAAACTATCTTCGTTACGCATATTGTTCCCGATATTTTCTGACCACGCGCAAGGCAAAAACATTGAGCATCAGAGTAAAGCAAAATAATGTCAGACCTAGAGCAAATGCCGACAGTGTTTTTGGACTATCAAAGGACTGGTCACCCACTAATGTCGTTACAATCTGTGCAGTAATGGTAGTTACACTTTCTAAAGGGTTCGCCGTCATATTTGCTGCCAGACCCGCGGCCATGACCACGATCATGGTTTCACCAATGGCGCGAGAAAATGCCAGCAACAGTGCCGAAACAATACCGGGCAGCGCCGAAGGTAATACAACTTTGCGAATGGTTTCGGCTTTAGTGGCGCCCATCGCTAACGAACCATCTCGCAATGATTGCGGTACTGCAGAAATGACGTCTTCCGATAATGATGATACAAATGGAATAATCATCACACCCATGACCAGGCCTGCTGCTAAAGCACTTTCCGAAGAAGCACTTAGACCAATGGCTTCGCAAATATCTACAATCATCGGAGCAACTGTGAGTGCGGCAAAAAATCCATAAACCACGGTTGGAATACCCGCCAGAATTTCCAGTGCCGGTTTTGCGAAAGCTCGTAATTTAGGTTTGGCGTATTCGGCCAGATAAATTGCCGAATACAGGCCAATAGGCACTGCCACTATCATGGCAATAAATGCTATCAATAAAGTCCCGGCAAATAAGGGTAATGCTCCAAATGCCCCGGAACTACCAACCTGATCGGCACGGATGGCCATTTGCGGACTCCATTGTGTACCAAACAGAAAATCGATAAAAGGGACTTGTTGAAAGAAACGCAATGTTTCAAATAACAGGGCCAGAACGATTCCGGCAGTGGTCAGTACGGCTACACCGGAACTGGCCGCTAGTAATATTTTAACAATACGTTCTACCTGTTCGCGTGCGGGGGTACTCGTGTTAAATCGTCGACTAACACCCCGAAAACCGATCAATCCTGAAGCGACAAACAGTATTAAAATCGTAACATCTGTGTTTTTTTTGACTGAAATATAGCGCTCAAGCGCTTTTGTTGTGGCGGCATCAACTACTTTACCATCCAGAAGGCCTTCTGCCATTTGGGTTATTTCGAGATAACGAAATTCTGGCTGGGCGAGTAATTCCTGATTATCTTTAGTCAATACAGATAGTACTGATGGTTTTATAATCAGACTCTCACTAATTAACCATAAACTGGCCACAGCCAGCATCGGTAATGCTACCCATAAACCATGATTAACACCGTGGTAAAAGGGGCGTGAATGCAGATCCACTTCTTTTTTTGCCCGGTACCAACCGCGAAAACCCGACAAAAATATCAGGCTTAACGCGATCATAACCGTTAGTAAACTACTCATATGATGCAGGCAATTTTACTTAGCTGGTGAAAATATCACCAGATCTTTCGTCGCTTTGCGCAATTTAGAACGTTGTGTATTGTTTAGTGGTACTAAACCTGCATCAACCAGATAACCTTCTTCGCTTATGGCCTTTTCATTGGTGAAAGCATCCAGATATTCTTTCAAACCAGGAATAACACCAATATGAGCCTTTTTCACGTAGAAAAATAAGGGTCTGGCTACTGGGTATTCATAACTCTGGATGCTTTCCAGTGAAATTTCAACGCCATCAATATTTGCGGCCTTAATCTTGTCACTATTATTTTCCAGATAACTAAAACCAAAAATACCAAATGCAGATGGATTTGCTTCGAGTTTTTGTACGATCAATGCATCGTTTTCACCGGCCTCTATTACAGCACCATCTTCACGCATTATTTTGCAGGCTTTTTTGTCTTTCTTTTTTACTTCAGCAGGACAGCCATCTTTCATGACTTTGTCATTCCAGGCATCGCGTGTACCTGATGTGGGAGGTGGAACCAATATAGTAATCTTGGTATCTGGCAGTGATTTATCAATATCACTCCATTTTTCTGGTTTTGGGCCATTTTCAGCCATCGCCAACCACAATTGTTTCAAAGTAAAATTAATGGGTGCATTATTGACGTTATTTGCAAAGGCGATGCCGTCACTACCAAAAGTCACTTCGACTATTTCCTTTACACCATTCTTCTGGCAATTTTCAAATTCTGATGACTTCATTGCACGTGATGCATTGGCCACATCGGGATTGCTTTCTCCAACACCCTGACAAAATAGTTTCATACCACCACCAGTACCGGTGCTTTCCACAACAGGTGTCTTAAATTTACCGCTGCTACCAAAACGTTCCGCCACTAAGGTTGAAAAAGGATAAACCGTTGAAGATCCCACAATCTGGATTTGATCACGCGCCTGTGAAACTACAGGTGTCGCAGCGAGAATTAAAGCTGATATCAAGCTATTACGTACTGCTTTATTTTTTGTACTTAACTTCATTATATTTCTCCAACAAGTGGAAATTGACGATGGCGTGTACTTTGAACCTGAAATATTAGGATTGTGTTAGGAAAATTTGAGGAGTTAGTGAGATCTGGGAAGCATTATTCTGAAACAACAGCCGACTGAGCCGTTATTTTTAACATCAACCTGTCCACCATGGATATGTACGATATGTTTGACTATGGCCAAACCTAAACCTGTGCCACCAATACGTCTGCTACGGGATTTATCTACTCTATAAAAACGCTCAAACAAACGAGGTATATGTTGTTCCGCAATGCCTGGTCCTTCATCGCTGACACTAAGCCAGACCTGATCATTAACAACTTCTGCCGACAGGGTAATGCTTTTATTTTCATTACTATACTTAATGGCGTTATCGATGAGATTGATCAGCGCCTGTGTCATCAAGGAATGATCCACCTGTATTGTTATGTTTTGCCTGCATTTAATGTTAATCACAATATTTTTTGCATCAGCACGAGCCTGGCAGTTCTCTGCGCTGTTTTGCAATAAATGACTGGCGTCACTTTCATTCAATTCCAGCAGTTGTGTAATGGGCGCACTTTCCAGTCGGGATAGTGTTAATAAATCATCAACAATAGCCGCCAGTCGATCATTTTGTTTAAGCACTATATTAAGGAATCGGTCCAGATCTGCGGGATCATGCTGCGCACCATCAAGCAGAGTTTCAACATAACCTTTGATGGTCGCAATTGGTGTTTTAAGTTCGTGTGACACATTAGCAACAAAATCCTGTCGTAAATTTTCCAGTCGATCAAGTTGTATCGCCATACGATTGAGCGCGCCGCCTAATTCGGCAATCTCTTTAATATCGTAATCTGGTAAAGATGTGCTGAAATCACCCTGGGCGAAATGATTTGCTTCTTCGACTATTTCCGCCAATGGCTGGCTGACCTTACGATAAATATTGATGATGACCATAAAGACAATCGCCAGCAATATAATAATCAGTATGGCCAGTTGCTGATAGAGTTCATCAAGTAAACTATCGATAGAATTTAATGGTATGGCAGTTCGAATAACACCAACTAACTTTCCTAATCTTATCTGCGGAATTGCAACATAAAGCATGGATGTTTGCAGGGTGGCACTAAAGCGGGTACTTGAACCTCGTTGACCTTCCAGGGCATTAATAATTTCTGGTCGATCAGTATGATTTTCCATATTTTTTACGTCAGCATCAGAATCACATAAGACAACACCGTCTGTGTTGACTATGGTGACACGTAATGATGGGTCTGATATTTTAAGAACAAAACAGGCTCCTTTTGTCTGTGAACTTTTTAGCTCATCATTTATCGCCTGATCTACGGTAATGGCTCTGGACTCCAGGGTAGTTTGCAGGTGGTTAATAAAAAAATCCTGAAATCGATCGGTTGCATACCAGGCCGCCATTAACAATGTAACAAGAACAATGCTGGCAGATACACCATAATATAACCAAAGCGATTGTTTTCTTTTTTGTCTACTCATTCTTTAAAGCGGTAACCTACGCCACGTACTGTTTCGATCAGATCAGCATGTATTCCCAGTTTTTTACGCAGTCCTGCAATCTGCACATCTATAGCTCTTTCTGTCACTACATATTTATCGCCCCGAATAGCATCAACTATTTGGTAGCGGGTAAAAACCCAGCCACGATGACTAGCTAGAAAATGTAGTATCCCAAATTCGCTTTTGGTCAGGTCGATGGGGTCATCATCAATACTTAATTGGTATTTCTTGGTATCTATTGTCAGCCCCTCTATCTTTAATGGCGAGACATCAACCACCTCGACCTGCTTCGATCGTCGAAACACACTACGAACTCTAGCTAATAAAATACGTGGGCTAAAAGGCTTGGTAACGTAATCATCAGCGCCCAATTCCAGACCACTAACAATATCAATCTCTTCACCTTTGGCTGAGACCATAATGACTGGAATTACCTGGGTATTAGTGTTCTGCCTGATATGCCGACAAACATCCATACCACTCATGCCCGGCAACATCAGGTCAAGGATGATCAAGTCGGGTTTAAGTGCAATCGCCTGCTCAAGTCCCTGCTCACCAGTTTCAACACCTACAGTTTTATAACCTTCACGTTCCAGGTTGTAGATAATGATATCCCGCAGGTCTTCTTCATCTTCAACAACCAGTATTGTTTTTTTATTTATCATGTCAGTATATTAATTTAATTTCTGTCAAGTTTCCCTGATCTTTAATTCAGACGATTAAAGCCTGATGTAAATTCTATACTTCATTTATTAGGGTCGTGTTAGGAAAGTTTGAGAAGTTAATAAGGAATAGATATCTACTCTCTCATTCAGGTCGGATTCTAATTACTAGCTATTGCCCTTTTATTCAGTGATTATTTGCCAATACAAAAATCAGAGAAAATTCTTCCTAGTAAATCATCACTGCTGAATTCACCAGTGATACTCGCCAATTGATTTTGTGCCAGGCTTAGCTCTTCTGCAACGAGTTCTCCGTGTTTATGTTTCAAATTAAGATCGGCCACATGCAGGTTTTTTTCAGCAGCTTCGATAGCTTCTATATGCCGGCGACGTGCCATATATTTTCCTTCATTGCGATTTTCGTAACCCATGCACTTCTTTAAATGTTGTTTTAATATATCAACACCTTCACCGGTTTTTGCTGATAGACAAATTTCTACATTATTATCAGGTTTTTCATTTAAACAGGCCGCAATATTCTTTTCATCTATTTTATTTTGAATAAAAGTAATACCCAGCTTTTCAGAAAAATTACTAATTACTTCTTTTTTTTCATCTATCGAGTCGTTATCCATAACATATAGCAGTCGATCCGCTTTTTCGATTTCTCTTAATGCTCGGCGAATTCCTTCCTGCTCAACAATATCTTCACTTTCGCGCAAGCCAGCAGTATCAATAATATGCAGGGGCAGGCCATCTATCTGGATATGCTCACGCAGGATATCTCTTGTTGTCCCTGGTATATTGGTAACAATGGCAGTTTCCTGCCCTGCCAGTTGATTAAGCAAACTTGATTTTCCAGCATTCGGTTTCCCTGCAATGACTACAGTCATACCTTCTTTCAATAACCGTCCCTGTTGCGCTGATGATTTAACCTGTTGTAGTTTTTTTTCAACTTCTTTGAGTTTATTCTCAATTACTTTATCCGCAAGAAAATCGATTTCTTCTTCTGGAAAATCCAGTGCAGCTTCCACGTGAATACGTAATTGAGTTAACTGTTCAACCAGTTTATTTATTTCCTGTGAAAATTCACCGTTCAGTGAGTGCATGGCCGCACGTGCAGCTTCGTGACTTTCTGCCGCAATTAAATCTGCAATAGCTTCTGCCTGCGCCAAATCTATTTTGTCATTAAGAAATGCGCGTTCACTAAATTCACCGGCTTTGGCAGAACGCGCGCCGAGCATCAATACACGCTTGAGTAAAATATCAAGAACAACCGGTCCGCCATGCCCCTGTAATTCCAGAACATCTTCACCAGTAAAGGAGTTTGGTCCTTCAAAAAATAATGCGATTCCATTATCAATGGTCTCGTCATTCTCATCTTTAAAGGCTAAATAATGCGCATAACGTGGTGTTAATTTTTTCCCAAGCAGTTGCTCAGAAATGATGCGTGCCCGCTTACCGGAAACTCGTACGATACCAACACCACCCTGTCCCGGTGCTGTTGCAATGGCCGCTATGGTATCTTTTTCTGACACGTCTAGCACTCACATGTAGAAAGGCTATCTATTATTTTTCTTTCTCAATATTTTTTGTAATCACGTATTGTTGAGTGATAGACAATAAATTATTCACTACCCAGTATAAAACCAGACCTGATGGGAAAAAGGCAAACATTGCGGTAAATGCAATAGGCATATACTGAAAAATCTTCTGTTGTACTGGATCAATCGGGGCTGGGTTTAACTTCTGCTGCACATACATCGAGATACCCATTAAAGCAGGCAGTATGAAATACGGGTCTTTCACTGATAAATTCGTGATCCACAAAGCAAAAGGTGCATGGCGCATTTCTACGCTCTCTAATAATACCCAGTACAGTGAAATGAAAACCGGTATCTGCACCAATATTGGTAAACAACCACCCATGGGATTAATCTTTTCGCGTTTATACATTTCCATCATCGCCTTGCTCATGGCCTGACGATCATCACCAAACTGCTCTTTCATTAGTTTCATGCGCGGTGCTACCTTGCGCATTTTTGCCATCGACTTATAACTCATCTCTGACAATTTATAGAATAAACCTTTGACGGTAATGGTTAGGAAGATAATCGCCCAGCCCCAGTTACCAAAAATGCTATGGAATTGGTTTAGTAACCAGAACAATGGTTTGGCAATAATGGTGAGCACACCATAGTCAACTGTTAATTCCAGACCCGGTTCAATTTCTCCCAGTTTATACTGTAGTTTTGGACCGGCTACAAATCGACTATGAAATTCACCATGCTCATTAGGCATAAGTTTTTTTGCTGACGAGCGAGTGCCTAATTTATAATGACCTGTTTGTGCGTTATAACCACTGAAGTATAAATTCTTACCATCTTTTTCTGGAATCCAGGCAGCAAGAAAATAATGCTGAATCATGGCCAACCAGCCATCTTTCATCTCGGTTTTCAGATTTTCTTCCTTCATATCATCGAAATCAATTTTATCGTATTTAATTTCATCGTTATAAATAACGCCACCGGTATAAGTGTGGATAAACATTGATTCACTTTTACTCGATGGTTCAGTGCGGAATAATTGCATATACTGACTGCCACTCCAGCCACTGTGTCCAGCTGCTACCAGATGATCGATATTAATGATGTAATCATTTCTATGAAACGTGTAAAGTTTTGTTACTCTGACGCCGTCTTTACCTGTCCAGTGTAATGGTACTTTTATTTCATCAACACCTTCAGCTAAACGATAAGTCAATTGTTCAGCACTATATACATCGTTATGTGTTGGTGCCGTGCCCTGATTTACTGAAACCAATCCTGACTGGGCGATATGAAAATTAACTTCTTTATCATTTAAAAGCTCAACTTTTACATCCTGATTTTTAGCATCTACAGCATATTTTCTTAATATTACTTTACGAATATCACCACCACGTGTATCAATTTCAACATCTAAGACATCAGTAATAATTTTAATTTTTTGGCCTGTTGCTACAACAGAAGCTTGAACTGCATTGGTTGTATCTGGCGTGGTTACGGGCACAGGCACACCACTTTCTATAGATGTTTTATTCTGCTGAGTACTTTCTACTGCAACAGGTGTTTCTGGTTTTGGACCATAATCTTTTTGCCATTCAGCCCATAACAAATAGACAATGAAAAAAAGGGTGAAATAAAGCAGGGTTTTCTGATTTTCCATCACTAATGGTTTTCCGATGAACGCCCGTTTTCCGGGTTAGATTTTATTGATGTATGTGCTTTTGAATTACAGCCTGAGACGCAACAGTTTTTATGCTTTCTATCGGGTACAGGATCATAACCACCCTTACACCAGGGATGACAGCGGCCAATTCGATTAATTGCTAACCAGCTTCCTCGAAAGATACCGTGATTGTGCACTGCTTCAATGGCATAACTGGAACAGGTTGGAATGTATCGGCAACTCGGCGCCAAATAAGGGCTTATTACAATTTGGTAGAAACGAACTAATGCTATTAAAAGATGGCGCATTTCTTTTTCAATAATCCCCAGTGTTTTTCCAGGGATTCTCTCAACTCCTGATTTGTACCAATGGCGCCTTGTTTTCCAGCCATCACTACATAATCAGCGTTGTAATTCTGTTGTGATAACCGAAAGTTTTCTCGAACAATTCGCTTTAGTCGATTTCTTATGACTGAAAGTTTTACTCTTCGTTTCGAGATAGCCATGCCCAATCTTGGATACTCCAGATTATTGGGACTGGCCAGAACGGTAAAATATTGGTCACTTGAACGGACTGATTTATCGAAAACTCGATCAAAATCAGCCGCATTCAACAACTTAGCGTGCTTCGGTAAACGTGCGCGCTGCACAACAGCTAATCTCTAGATTGCCGACCTTAAACGGTTAACTTATGACGACCTTTTGCACGACGTGCTTTTAATACCTTACGACCGCCCACTGTACGACTACGTGCACGGAAACCGTGTGTTCTTGCCCTTTTTAGAGTACTAGGCTGGAATGTTCTTTTCATGGTTACAAACCTTTATAACTGTTACTGATTCAGCGAACCGCGCATTTTACTGATAGAGCCTTACTTAGTCAAAGCCTAATTCTACTATTTTTCAACAGCTTAGATATTGATTGTTTTATATTGGCTTTTGCCTGTGGATAAGCCTTATTAACAAGTATAGAATCTCCTTTCCTTCTAATTTATAAATCTAGTTTTCACTATGGAGAACTGCTTCATTGACCGCGTTATATTGGCCAAATTGTCTACAACAGCTGGAACAGAAACTCTCTGACCAGCAGTTAAATACATGGATTCGGCCTCTTCAAATTAAAGAAGAAGAAAATTCGATTACTTTGATGGCGCCCAATCGTTTTGTTCTTGACTGGGTAAAACAAAATTTTCAGGCGCAGATTCAGGCTATTCTTGAGGATATAGGTGCGTCTGAGGTTTCTTTAAATATTGAAATTGGCTCACAATCAAGACCAATCAAAACAGCTCTCAATACAGATGGGGCTGATTCACCTGTTTTTGCCATAAAAAAAACAACCAATAACCATCAACAGCCAATTGAACATAACCTTAATCCCGCTTTCACTTTTGCAAGTTTTGTTGAAGGTAAATCAAATCAACTGGCTAAAGCTGCTTCCTTACAGATCGCAGATAATCCTGGTAATGCCTATAACCCTCTTTTTATGTACGGTGGTGTTGGTTTAGGTAAAACACACCTGATTCACGCCATTGGCAATATGATGTTAAAAAACAATCCTAATGCCAGAATTGCGTACCTTCATTCTGAGCGTTTTGTCGGTAATATGGTTAAAGCTCTACAACACAATGTTATTGATGAATTTAAACAACATTACCGTTCACTGGATGCCTTACTCATTGATGACATCCAGTTTTTTGCAGGCAAAGAGCGCTCTCAGGAAGAATTCTTCCATACATTCAATGCCTTACTTGAATCAGGCAGCCAGATTATCCTGACCTGTGATCGTTATCCCAAAGAAGTTGAAGGTCTGGAAGAGCGTCTTCGCTCAAGATTCGGTTGGGGCTTGCCCGTCTGCATAGAACCGCCAGAACTTGAAACCCGTGTGGCCATTTTGCAGAAGAAGGCGGAAGAATATAGCCTCGAATTTCCCAGTGAAGTGGCTTTCTTTATCGCCAAGCGTATTCGCTCTAACATTCGTGAATTAGAAGGTGCTTTCCGGCGCGTCATGGCCACGGCCAATTTCACGAAAAACCCCATTACACTTGATTTGGCAAAAGATGCTCTGCGTGATTTAATCGCTTTGCAGGATAGGGCAATTACTATTGAAAATATTCAGAAAACAGTCGCTGAGTATTACAAAATACGCAGTTCGGATTTGCTTTCAAGTCGAAGAAGTCGGTCTATTACAAGACCCCGACAATTGGCTATGGCTTTATCAAAAGAACTAACTAACCATAGTTTACCCGAAATAGGAGCAGCTTTTGGTGGTAGAGATCACACCACCATTTTACATGGTTGTAGGAAGATCGCAGAACTTAGAGACTCTGATGCGAAAATAAGCGAAGATTACACCAATATGATGAGAATTTTGAGCCATTAATAACAACTGTGGATAAAGTGTTATTAACATCTTAATAAAATGTTGGTAGTAATTAACCTAAAAGTTATCCACAACTCGTCAACACGATAACTGAAGCTTAACCCCTGTGAATAAGGTATATTATTTACTATAACTAATTGAAATATAAAGAATTATTAGCTTTATCCCTAAAACTGATAGATACTAATAATAACAATAAAGTATATATATAAAAAACTATTACTAATTAAGGCATCAAAATGAAATTTCAAATTCAAAGGGATAATTTACTCAATTCTTTACAGCAAATTATTGGTGCTGTTGAAAAACGTCAAACTATGCCTGCTTTATCCAATGTGTTAATCAAGGCAAATCATGATTCTTTATCTTTAACAGCAACGGATCTTGAAATTGAATTTGTCACTCATTTAGATATGGTTATCGATGAACCAGGTGAAATTACAGTACCAGCAAGAAAATTACTGGATATATGTAAATCATTACCTGTTGACTCACAGGTCAATATTACTATTAATAATGATAAAGCTATGATTCAATCTGGCCGTAGCCGTTTTTCATTAGTTACTTTACCAGCCAGTGATTTTCCTTCTCTTGATGAAATAAGTTCAAATTCTGAATTTGAATTACCACAAACTACTTTGAAAGATATTATTGATAAAACAGCTTTTGCCATGGCACAACAAGATGTCCGTTATTATTTAAATGGTTTGATGTTAGAAGTAGGATCAAAAGTACTTAGAGCAGTAGCTACTGATGGGCATCGTTTGGCCTATTGCGAAAAAGAAACTGATTGTGAATTAGCAGATATAAAGCAGGTTATTTTACCTCGTAAGGGTGTTATTGAATTAGCGCGTTTACTTGGAAGTAGTGAAGATAAAGTTAAAGTTATTCTGGGTAATAATCATTTACGTGTTCAGTTGAATAATATTAGATTTACATCAAAATTAATTGATGGCCGATTCCCTGATTACAATCGAGTTATTCCTGATGACGGATTGTGCGTAATGACCGCTGAGCGTGAAGTTTTAAAACAGGCTTTGATTCGTGCATCTATACTTTCAAATGAAAAATACCGAGGTATCCGGTTGATTCTTGAGGATAATCTAGTACGTCTACAGGCACATAATCCAGACCAGGAAGAAGCAGATGTTGATTTGGAAGTTAATTATAAGGGTGATCATTTAGAAATTGGCTTTAACGTTAATTATATGATTGATGCGCTTAATGCTGTGAATTCTGAGATAACGCAATTAACCTTAAGAGATTCCAATAGTAGTTGTTTGCTGACATATCCAGATCAACCGGATTGTAAATACGTTATTATGCCGATGCGACTTTAGAACCATTGAGTAAATAGGACTGTTATGCATTTAATGCAGTTGCAGATCCAGAACTTTCGAAATTTAAAGAAAGTTAATTTCGAACCAGTTAATGGTATTAATCTTATAACCGGTGTTAATGCTTCAGGTAAAACCAGTTTACTTGAAGCTATTTATTATCTCAGTCATCTTCGTTCATTTCGAACCCATCAAATTACAGATTTAATTAACCGCAATTCAACTCAATTGCAGCTAGTGGCACGTATTTATACCGATACGGAAACTCAGATACCACTAGGTATTCAACGAAGCCGCAATAAACTGGAAGTCCGTATTAATAGACAACCAGTAAAAAGAGTTGCGGATATAGCCACACAATTTCCAGTTTTAGCCATACATCCGGATAGTTACAAGCTTATTACGGGAAGCTCTTCACAAAGAAGACAATATTTAGATTGGGGTGTGTTCCACGTGGAACATGATTTTTTTGGGGTGTGGCAGCGATATAAAAGAGCTTTGTCTCAGCGCAATGCGGCACTCAAGTCCAAACAAAACGACGCTTATTGTTCCTTATGGAATAAAGAGTTATTTGATATGGCGGTTTATATTGATGGTTTAAGGTCTAAGTACCTAAAAAATCTGCAACCTTATTTAAGTGAACTGATTAGGTTGTTTTTTAACGATGAGAATGTAGAGATTATATATAAGCGTGGCTGGGTTGAAGATATAGGGTTAGATCAATTATTAAAGACTGAGTTAACTAAAGATAGGTTCAGGGGATTTACTCAGTACGGGCCACATAGAGCTGAATTGATGATTAAAGTAGGTGGCCAGTCCGCGCAGACCGGAATATCCCGAGGCCAGCAGAAAACGCTGGTGGCACTATTAAGACTGGCTCAGGCTCAGCAATTTACAGAAAGTACAGGCAGGAGCTGTGTTTTGCTGTACGATGATCTTGCTGCAGAGTTAGATGCTACGCATAGAAAAAAAATACTCGATGTTTTGGTGAAAATGAAGATTCAGTTGTTTTTAACTGCGATTGAATCTGATCAGATTGATGTATCGGCCTGGCAGAGCAAAAAAATGTTTCACGTGGAACAAGGTCAGCTTACAGACCTGATATAATGTGGCTTTTCCGTATAAATGGTTGATTAAATGAGCGCTGGAAATACTTACGATTCTACGAATATTAAGGTTTTAAAAGGACTTGATGCGGTAAGAAAACGCCCAGGAATGTATATTGGCGATACTGAAGATGGTACTGGTTTGCATCATATGGTGTTTGAGGTCGTTGATAACTCAATCGATGAAGCACTAGCCGGGTATTGTACTGAAATCAACGTCAAAATTAATGATGATGGATCGGTAACTGTAAAGGATAACGGTCGTGGTATTCCTACAGATATTCATAAGGAAGAAGGTCGTTCTGCGGCTGAAGTTATTATGACTGTGCTACATGCAGGCGGTAAATTTGATGATAATTCCTATAAAGTATCAGGTGGACTGCATGGTGTAGGTGTTTCTGTGGTAAATGCTTTGTCTGAGAAGATGCTACTCACAGTCCAGCGTGGCGGTGAAATTCATCAGCAAGAGTATTCGATGGGTGATCCGGTTGCGCCTATGAAAGTGATAGGAACAACGGAAAAAACGGGTACCGAGTTGCGTTTCTGGGCCAGTGAAGCTATTTTCAAAAAAATCGAATATCACTACGATATATTGTCAAAACGACTTCGTGAACTGTCATTTTTAAATTCTGGGGTCCGGATTGTTCTCAAAGATGAGCGTACAGATAAAGAAGATATTTTTGAATACAAAGGTGGTATAAAATCGTTTGTTGAACATCTGAACAAAAATAAAACGCCTTCACATGAGACTGTTATTCATTTTACAGCAGAGAAAGATAATGTTGTGGTTGAAGTGGCGATGCAATGGAATGACTCTTATCAGGAAAATATTTATCCTTTTACTAATAATATCCCACAGAAAGATGGCGGTAGTCATGTAGCAGGTTTTAGGGGTGCTTTAACCCGAAGTCTGAACCAGTACATGGAAAAGGAAGGGGTTGCGGCAAAAAACAAGGTTACTGTTACCGGTGATGATGCACGCGAAGGTTTAACGGCAGTTTTATCGGTCAAAGTACCAGATCCAAAATTTTCCTCACAAACCAAAGATAAACTGGTTTCTTCGGAAGTAAAAGCCATTGTTGAATCGACAATGACTGAAAAACTCCAGGAATTTTTACTGGAAAGACCTGCTGAAGCAAAAATAATTACCGCCAAGATTGTTGATGCCGCTCGTGCTCGTGAAGCAGCACGCAGGGCTCGTGAAATGACTCGCCGTAAGGGTGCACTTGATATTGCGGGTTTACCCGGAAAACTGGCTGATTGTCAGGAAAAAGACCCCAGTTTGTGTGAACTGTATTTAGTGGAAGGGGACTCTGCAGGGGGCTCTGCAAAGCAGGGTCGCTCCAGAAAAACACAGGCTATTTTGCCGCTGAAAGGTAAAATTTTAAATGTCGAGAAAGCGCGCTTCGACAAAATGATAGCTTCTGCAGAAGTGGGTACACTAATTACAGCACTGGGCTGTGGCATCGGTAAGGATGAATACAATCCTGATAAATTACGCTACCACCATATCATTATCATGACCGACGCTGACGTCGATGGCTCGCATATTCGTACCTTATTGCTGACATTTTTCTATCGTCAGATGAGAGAGCTGGTTGAACGTGGTCATATTTACATCGCACAACCACCTTTATATAAAGTGAAAAAAGGTAAGCAGGAGCGTTATGTTAAAGACGATGATGAATTAAATGCGCATTTATTGCAGCTGGCTCTGGAAGGATCCAAATTATTCGTAAATAAACAGGCACCTGCATTGTCTGATACAGCTTTGGAAGATCTGGCGCAAAGCTACCTGGTCGCAAAGTCATCTATTAAGCGATTGTCCAGAAGAGTGGATGAGAATATTTTAAGGGAAATGATCAACCTGCGTGGTGTCCATCAGGATGAGTTAGCGAACCCGGAAGCGCTCCAGAAATATGCAGATAACTTATTGATTAAATTGAAGAAATTTGATTTATCAGGTATGTTTTATAGGTATGAAATCAGCAGTGATGAAGATGGAAAACCGGTACTGGAGATGGTGCGCCAGCTGCATGGTTTGGATCATAGCTATTATCTCGGCGAAGAATTTTTTGATTCTACTGATTACAAGCAATTGGCCAATCTGGGTGACAAGCTTGATGCGCTGCTGGGTGAAGATGCCTATGTTGAGCGCGGAGATAAACAATGTGTCGTCACTACCTTTGTGGAAGTTATGGAGTGGCTCATGGAGCAGGCACGTAAGGGCCTGAATATTCAACGTTACAAAGGTTTGGGTGAAATGAACCCTGAACAGCTTTGGGAAACAACGATGAACCCTGAAACACGACGCATGCTACAGGTAAGAATTGAAGATGCGGTCGCGGCGGATGAGGTATTTACCACTTTGATGGGTGATAACGTGGAACCGAGACGTGATTTCATCGAAACCAATGCACTGTCTGCGACGAATATCGATACCTAAAGCTGTTCCGTAACGATGAAATATACCGATCTGCGTGATTTTATAGAGCAGCTTGAATCACAGGGCGAACTCAAGCGAGTTCAGCATGAGGTTGATCCGTATCTGGAAATTACAGAAATTTGTGATCGTGTCCTCAAAGCTGGAGGACCTGCGCTGCTTTTCGAAAAAGTAAAAAATTCAACTGTTCCCATACTGGCTAATCTATTTGGCACACCTAAACGTGTTGCTTTGGGTATGGGTGAAGAAAATGTTGAAGCCTTGCGCGAAGTCGGCAAATTACTCGCTTTTCTGAAAGAACCGGAACCACCAAAGGGCATGAAGGATGCCTGGGATAAATTGCCTGTATTCAAACAGGTATTGAATATGGCGCCGAAGGAAATTAAAAAAGCGCCATGTCAGGAAATTGTGCATGAAGGTGATGCGGTGGATTTGGCTACCATTCCCGTGCAAACCTGCTGGCCGGGCGATGCTGCACCACTGATCACCTGGGGCCTGGTGGTGACTAAAGGCCCGGAAAAAGAAAGACAGAATTTAGGTATTTATCGCCAGCAGGTTATCGCAAAAAATAAAGTGATCATGCGTTGGCTGGCTCAGCGCGGTGGCGCACTGGATTATCGTGACTGGCAGAAAAAAAATCCCGGTGAGCCTTTTCCTATTGCGGTTGCTTTGGGGGCAGATCCGGCAACCATATTGGCCGCAGTAACACCTGTGCCGGACGCCTTATCAGAATATGGTTTTGCTGGCTTGCTGCGTGGCAGTAAAACCGAAGTAGTAAAATGCGGGCTGAGCGACCTGCAGGTACCAGCCTCAGCGGAATACGTACTCGAAGGATTTATATATCCCAGTGAAGAAGCCAAAGAAGGTCCGTTTGGGGACCACACGGGTTATTATAACGAAGTTGAAACATTTCCAGTATTTACTATTGAGCGCATAACACATCGTAAAGACCCGATTTATCACAGTACTTATACCGGTCGTCCATCAGATGAACCGGCAGTATTGGGTGTTGCGCTGAATGAAGTGTTTGTGCCAATTTTACAAAAACAGTTTCCAGAAATTGTCGATTTCTATCTGCCGCCCGAAGGGTGTTCTTACCGCATGGCGGTAGTCAGTATGAAAAAACAATATCCTGGTCATGCCAAGCGCGTGATGATGGGGGTCTGGTCTTTTTTACGACAGTTTATGTATACCAAGTTTGTGATTGTTGTTGATGATGATATCAATACGCGTGACTGGAATGATGTCATCTGGGCAATAACAACTCGTGTGGATCCAGTACGCGATTTCACTATGATCGAAAACACACCTATCGACTATCTCGATTTTGCATCTCCTGTTTCTGGTCTTGGCTCAAAAGTAGGTATAGATGCGACTAATAAATGGCCGGGTGAAACTAACCGTGAATGGGGCACACCCATAGTTATGGATGAAAAGATAAAACAACGAATTGATAAGATCTGGGAAGAGTTGGGACTGGATTAATTACTTCAGTCTGTCTGTCAAAACAGATCAACAGAACCGCCTTTTTTAGGTTCTATAATTTCACCTTGTTCGACAAGCAATTCATAGTAATACGAACAGTTACGTCCATGTTCTTTAGCATAATATAGCGCTTTATCGGCACATTCTAATACTGCTGGAGGATAATCTTTTTCGGTAATTCTGGCATAACCAGCACTGACAGTAACCGTACCAATGTCAGAAAACTCGTGTTCTTCAACTGTTTTCAAGAAGCGCTCAATCAGGCTCTCAGCAATTTTTTGTGAGGAAGCCCCCAATAAAATAACGAACTCTTCTCCTCCTACGCGAAACAGTAAATCCGAATTCCTGAAACAGGATTTCATTATTTGCGAAATGGTTAATATAACTTCATCACCATAAATATGACCGTAAGTATCGTTGACTCGTTTAAAGTGATCAATATCTGTAATAATAAGCCAGGCAGTGTCATCATTATTAATAATACGTCGATCTGGAGATTGTTCAGGTAGATAGTTCTGCAGTGATCTGTGTCGTTGAGTTTTAAATAATTTTGATAGTTTATTATCAAATGTTCGCCGATTAAAAAGCCCGGTTAGTTTGTCTCGCTCACTTTCATTAAATACAATCATGTAGTTTTCATAAACTTTAGCGAAACCTTCAATTAAGCTCATGTGGTGTGAAAGATTTTTATTAGTATCAATGACAAGACATCCGATAGCTTGTGAGTCTTCAGAGATTGGGAATAAATGGCGTGTATGACCATTCGTATGTTGATAAGAGATGATCGAAGCGGTATTTATGCAGGCATCAAAATGTTCATCTGTCCTGATGATATTAGAGTCAACATTCCAGCAATAAGGGTCTTCTTTGTTATGGTCAATAGTGAGGCTGGCCACTTCCTCAGCATATCTGACGTGTTTATCTTCTATGGATTTTAAAATACAGATATAGGTAAGTGGGAGTAATTGCGCAAGCGTGGCAACAAGACTTGACTCCATAGAGTCGAGATTACGTTGTTTAGTAATTTCGACGACGGATTGTAAAATTTTGCTTTCCATAAGTGAACGGAGTTTAGCAGTAAGAAAGTTAAGATACAGGTTAGAGTTAAAAAAATTTAAAATACATGGCTACTGGCTGAGATCGTTTGTTTAGATTACTCCATTAATTCAGAGAGACTGCCCTCCATGTGTAGTTCAGTAAGCTCACTAAAGCCACCAATCCATTGGTCGTGTATGGTAATTTGGGGCACAGTACGAGCCCCATTAGTTTTTTCAATGAACTCACGGCGGCCTTCCATATCGGTATCAATACGAATTTCGTCGTAGGCAATGCCCCATTTGTTAAGTAATAGTTTAGTTTTGTCACATATGGGACAGATGCCGGTGCTAAAGATTTTGAGTTGTGCCATAGTGTGATAGCCTGATATATGGTTGTTGCAAAGGTGTGTAGTATAAATGATTTCTTTTATATGGAAATAAAAGTACAATGAGAAGGTTTATCATTTAGCGTTGATCTGGATAATAATTTTAGATGAGTTACCGCATTAAAGTGCCTGCTTCGGGGCATGAATTTAGTATAGAAGAACATGAAACCGTACTAGATGCAGCATTGCGTCAGGGTATCGGTTTGCCGTACGGTTGTCGAAATGGTGCCTGTGGTAAATGTGCTGGTGATCTGATATCTGGCGTTATCGAATATAAAGAGGCGGCATTAAAAGCGGGCGCTAAAACGCTGTCTGAGGAAGGTAAAACTTTATTTTGTCAGGCGATGGCTCGTTCAGATTTAGAGATTAGTGTAACTGAGATTACTAGAAGCCAGGAAGTCGAGGTAAAAACATTACCTTGTCGTGTAGAGAGCCTGGAGCTATTGACTCACGATATTATGAAAATCGAGCTGAAATTACCAGAAAATGAGCGTATGCAGTTTTTAGCTGGGCAATATCTCGAAATTATTCTTAAAGATGGCAAGCGGCGTGCATTTTCTATCGCCAACGCACCTCATGATGATGATTTGATTGAGCTACATATTCGTCATGTACCGGATGGCCATTTTGGTGATTTTGTTTTTAAAGGTATGAAGGTAAAAACACTGCTTAAAATTGAAGGACCATTAGGAAGTTATTATTTACGTGAAGAATCAGGCCGTCCAGTCATACTGGTTGGTGGGGGCACAGGTTTTGCACCTTTAAAGGGAATGTTGGAGCATGCGTTCAAAATTGGATTTGATCAGCCGATTCATTTGTTTTGTGGTGTACGAGCTAAACGTGATTTATATATGGATACCATGGCGAGGGCCTGGGCAGAGCAATACGATAATTTAAAATATACGCCGGTATTATCGTGCCCTGATACTAAGGATGATTGGCAGGGAAAAACGGGATATGTACATGAGGCTGTAGTAGACGCCTATCCGGACTTATCCGGTTATGATGTATATTTAAGCGGGCCGCCACCGATGGTGAAGGCCGGAATGGAGGTTTTTTATGCCAGAGGCCTGCCTGAAACTCAGATTTATTCGGATTCGTTTGAATATTCCGATGACGCTTTGAGTGCAATGGGTATTCAAAAACCAGGCTGTTAATGTGTAATTTATTCTGAATGGACGATCTTTAAGGTGGGTTTTTCGTCGCTGTAGAGTGGTGTAACGATAGTCACCGCTTCATGATGGCGCGCACCCGTTAAACACTCCAGACCCTGTCTATAATAGATTTGTGCCTGTTTGGCATCATCCATGTGGCTTTCAAGAAGCTGGGCAAGTTTTAGATAGGTTTCTGGCATAGCATGGATAGAAAGACTGGCTTCAAGATAATGACGAGCTTTGCCCCATAGTTTTTTGTTTAAACACAGTTTGCCCATGGCGAGCAGAAGATGAGCATTATGCTGATGTTCTTTCAGCCAGGTTTCAACTTGATCTAGTTGTTGAAGATCAATAACAACATCGAGCTCCGAATAAAGCACAACTGCAGATTCAGACCAATTTGAATTCAGGAAGTGGCGCAGAACTTGTTCAGCCTTGTTATCCGCGTTGAAATCTAAAAGTAGATGCGCATAGTATTCGACTAAATTAGCTTTTGTTTTAAGATATTCAGGCATCTGATTCCAGACGGCATTCAATGAATGAAGATCGTTGCCGTGTGCCTGTTCATCCAGCAATCCATGCCAGATGTCTAGTTCAAGATCAAATATTTTGTCTTCGGATAATAGTTTTTGTCTTTTTACGTCGCCCAGTAAATTTAGCAGTTTTTTCCAGTCGGCAAGATGATGATAAGTTTTTAGTAGTAGTTTAATAATATAGGCGTGTTTAGGAGATAGCTCATAAAGATGAGTCAGGTTGGCCAGTGCCTGTTCGTATTGTTCATGAGCCAGCTGGAGTTCGGCTTTAGTTAAACCAATGGCAATTTCTGCAGTGGGTGTGGCTTCATGTGCTTTACGTAAATAATCATCTCGGCGATCATGCGCACCTTGTTGTTGTGCGGCGCGAGCAGCGGAGAGATAAGTTAGTAATGTATTATCACTATATTTGACTTGTTTGAGCAAAAGTTTTTCGGCTTCGGCAAAACGTCCTTCGGCGAGCTCAATTAAGCCATGAGAGAGAGCGGTACGTGCTTTTTCTAGCAGTCGAGTTTTACGTTGAGCCCCAAAAAAGACTGTTATTTTGTGGAGCAGGGTAAAGACTTTTAATAGTAGTAATAGGGCAAAAATACCAGCTATTAATACACTACCGGCTATCATCAGGTTGGTTTCGAGTTTGTAATCGCCAATACCGACACTCAAAAAACCGATATCGTTAATTTTATACATACTGAAGCCAGATATAGCTGCAAACAGTATAAGGATAAGTGTAATTAGACGAACCATAGTTAATTATCCATAAAAACTGAAGTATGGGTGGATTATCTCAGAAAAGGGAGGGACAAAGATAGTCATAATATTAATGTGAAAAATGCATCAGCAGCGATTGCATACAGGCATCATCGGTTGCGTTGTTTGATGTTATTACGGTTTTGAAACCTAGTTTCTTGGCAAGCATTTGAGCACGAATACCCGGCACAACGATGGGCAACAGTGTTAGTGAGGGCCTGGAATCATTGTCAGTAAGATCATATAGATTTTGTAAGCTTTCATTACTGGTCACGGTCAGTATATCGATGTTTTTGAGTTGTTGCTGAGTCAGCGAGATAAGCGGGTTTTTTTCACGTTTGTATATTTCTGCATAAGTGACCTTTGCGCCACGTTGAATTAGCGAGCTGCCCAGTAAATCACGACCGCCAATACCGCGAAAAATAACGACAGACTTGTTTTTAATATTATCAGTTTGAAGATCAGGATGAAGAAGAAGAGATTCAGAATTAAAATCAGCAGGTACAATGTGCGCATGAATTCCGAACTTATTCAACATGGTCTCGGTGCTACGGCCGATGACAGCAATGATAAGATGCTCAGGTAAGCTTTTAATTTTTTCAAAAGTTTTTTGAACAGCGGTAGGGCTAATAAAAATGGCAATATCAAAATCTGAAAGATTATCAATAATAGATTTGAGTATTTTTGAGTCTTCAGCCGTGCAAATACGTAAAACCGGATAATGATGGGCTGTGCCACCGGCATCGCGAATACGTTGTAGGAGCGAATCAGCGAGACCTTCAGGTCGTGTCACTAAAATATTTTTATTATTTAAGACTATTTTTTTACTCATGAAAACTTGTTGTGTCAGTAAATAAAAAACTGAAGATTATTAATGGCCAGCAGATTTTAGGATTTTTCTGACTTCAGGAAGATGACGTCGGCTGACCTCTAATAAATCATTAATGTGCTTAAAACTGAGACAAGTGTGTCCCTGAGTATTTTTTTGTAAACCATTTATAAAGTGTTCAGCGACCAGGGCGTTTCTATGTATACGCGTAAATCGGTGTTCAAATTCAATTTCAAGTGCTCTTAAGGATTCTTCGATAAGATATTCGTGATCTTCGGTGCGAAGTGTTATGTACTTTTGATCAGCTTTAAAATAAATAATATCTTCAATTGGAACCAGCTCTAGTGTGCCACGAATTTTTACGCATATTTTGCTGCGAGCATTTGGCGTTTCATCATTTTTAAGCTGAGTTATTTGTGCACGATTTAAACGACTAGCTGATTGAATAGCATTATCAAGTTGATCCTGCTTGATGGGTTTGAGTAGATAGGCTACAGCGTGACTATCAAAAGCGCTTAATGCATGTTCACTAAAAGCAGTGGTAAAAATAATGGCTGGTGGGTTTTCCAGGCGGCTCAAATAATTAGCTGCTTCGAGTCCATCCATGCCCGGCATTCTAATGTCCATGAAGACAAGATCAGGATTAAGTTTTTGACACAGAGCAAGAGCATGATCTCCAGTAGCCGCTTCGCCGACAATAGTATGTTCGTCTGAGGATGACAGCATATGACGTAGACGTTGTCTTGCAAGTTGTTCGTCATCAACAATTAAAATTTTCATAGCAAAGTATCCATTTATGAAAGACGGTGCGTAACGACTAATAATTGCATAATTGTATGATACCCTTGAAACATGTAATCAAATACTTTGTGATGTCAGTGGGATTTCTAAGACAACAGTATAAGTTAATTTATCTTCTTTGATGATAAACGACGCATTTTTACCATATGCAAGATTTAATCTCTGGTGAATATTTTCCTGAGCCATGTGGTTGCTTTCATGCTTAGACATGGCACCATTGCCCCTGGGGTTGCTCACACAAAGCACAAGTTTGTTGTCTTTGTGTGTGGCTGAAATTGAGATCATACCACCATCAGTTAAAGGTTCGATACCATGATAAATGGCGTTTTCTACCAGTGGCTGTAAACATAAGGCGGGGACTTCAGTATCAGCAAGGCTTTGATCAATATTCCATTCGATATTGAGGCGTTCACCCAGACGTAGAGTTTCAATAGCAAGATAGCTTTTGGTGAGTTCAAGCTCATCATTCAGGGTATTGGTATTTTGTTCGCGAAGGCTGGCACGAAAAATGTCAGATAAATCAACGACGGCTTTTTCAGCTTTTTCAGGACTAAAGGCAATAAGGCTGGCAATAGTATTCATGCTGTTGAATAAAAAATGAGGGCGAATACGTGCGCGCAATGCTTGTATTTGTGCTTTGGAATGAGATTGTATGTGAATTTTCCATTGCTGTTGCACGTAAAAATAGCGTAATAAAACGGCATAAATAACAGCGCTGATCAACATGATTCGAGCCAGAAAATAATCACTCAGTGGTGAAGTTAGATCATCAAGTAGCAATTGGTTGTTAATGGCAATAACGACCAGGCTGAAAATTAAGCTGATTAACATCATTATTATAAAGCTGAAAAAAATACCGGATTGAGATGGCAAAGCATTTAACCAGCGACGTGCTTTACAAAGTACAGCTGCGTTAAGTAGGCCGATCCATAACATCAACATAGAAATAAAGGCGAGTTGATCCCAGAAATTAATTGTAGCAGGCGCCGAAGTAAGTACCAGAGCCAATAGCTCGACCAGTAAAATCAGCATAAAAACAACATTAACGTCACAAAAATTCGGCAATAAGCCTGTATCACTGAGGTTAAGATCGATAAAAGATAATTTATTGTTCATGACTAGTAGAGATAGCTGAGCGTGGACAGATTGCAAGTGAAAAGCCGTGTTGATTCAGAAAGTTGCAGTTGAGGGCGGATTTAGCCTTAGTATCCCTGATATACTCGCATTATAAGCTGTCCAGTTGTTGTTATTCTGGGCAAAATAAACCAGATAAAAACCATTTAGTGTGTGAGTTATGAGTACAGAAGATCAGAAAGAACCCGCTAGAGTGAATCAATCCTGGGGCGGAAGATTTAGTGAGCAGACTGATGCCTTTGTCGAGGCCTTTACCGCATCGGTGGATTTTGATCGGAGAATGTATCAGCAGGATATTGCCGGCTCACGCGCTCATGCCCGTATGTTGAATAAAGTTACGGTGTTATCTGATGAGGATTTGTCCGCTATTCTTAAAGGTCTGGACCAGGTAGAGCAGGAAATCGAGGCGGGTAAATTTGAATGGTCGGTGGCGCGAGAAGATGTGCACATGAATATCGAGGCGCGATTGACAGATATCATTGGTGATGCAGGTAAGCGATTGCACACCGGAAGGTCACGAAATGATCAGGTGGCTACTGATATTCGTCTATATTTGCGCGAGCAGATTGGACGTGTTATTTGGGAGGCCAAAAGGTTGCAGCAGGGCTTGTTGGGGTTGGCAGAAAGGGAGGCCGATACCATCATGCCGGGTTTCACCCATTTGCAGGTCGCTCAGCCGGTCACTTTTGGTCACCATATGCTGGCCTGGTTTGAAATGCTAGCACGCGATGTTTCACGCTATGAAGATTGTCGTGAACGTATGAATATGTGCCCACTGGGTGCGGCCGCGCTGGCGGGTACCAGCTATCCCATTGATAGAGAATTTTCCGCGCGAGAGCTAGGATTTATAGCGCCCACAGCTAATTCACTGGATGCAGTTAGTGATCGGGATTTTGCCATTGAGTTTTGTGCGGCTTCTGCGATGTTGATGACACATATGTCACGGATGTCAGAAGAGCTGGTGATCTGGTCATCGTCACAGTTTAATTTTATCAATCTGCCAGATCGTTTCTGTACTGGATCATCGATTATGCCGCAGAAAAAAAATCCAGATGTGCCTGAGCTGGTTAGAGGCAAGACCGGACGTGTGAATGGTAACCTGGTTAGCTTGTTGACCCTGATGAAATCCCAGCCTTTGGCTTATAACAAGGACAATCAAGAGGACAAGGAGCCGATTTTTGATACGCTGGATACCGTGCTGGGTTCTTTACGAGCATTTGCCGATATGATTCCGGCCATCGAATGCAAACAAGCCAATATGTATAAAGCGGCCAAACAGGGTTTTTCTACAGCAACCGATCTGGCAGATTATCTAGTTCGCAAAGGTCTGCCTTTCCGTGATGCCCATGAAGTAGTTGGTAGTGCGGTGGCCGTAGCACTGGAAAAAGAACTGGATCTTAGTGAATTGAGCCTGAAAGAATTACAGGCATTCTCAGCAACTATTAGTGAAGACGTTTTCGATGTGCTGACACTGGAGGGTTCGGTGGCTTCCCGTAATCACATTGGTGGCACCGCACCTGAACAGGTGCGCAAGGCAGTGATTGAAGCTAGAAAACGGATTTAGCCAAGGCCCTTCAATTCTTCTTCGAAAAATTCTATTACTTCGCTAAGCTGCTCTTCCAGCTGGCTGCTGAGTTCGCTGGCACCTTCAGTGCCACCGGCACGACCAATCATTTCTATATTTTCACAGACTTTGGCTAGACCTAAAGCGCCCAGGCTGTTGCAGGAGCTTTTCATGCGATGAGCTATGCCAAACACAAGATCGGGGTTATTAGCTGTAATTGCCTGGCTTAAGTCTTTGAGCAGATCGGGCATATAATTGTTAAAGGTTTTGAGTAACTCAGGAAGTACTTCTTCCATAATTTCTTTCATTTCAGTGTAGGCATGTAAATCTAAAGGATTCTGTAACATAAAAAGACTCGTGCTTATTGGTTAATATTTATTAAGTCGGTGGCTCATATCGCCAACCACTACAGCTTCGGGGACATGTAGTTTCAAAGATGCGGTGATTTCGGCAAAAAGCCCAGGTTGGGTTTTGAAAGAAACCCATAAAGTGTTCAGTTTCAAATCGACATTGGCAAACAGCACCAGATGTTTGAATTGTTTTAGAGCTATTTCGATTTCAGACAGGGTGTTCTGTATATAGTGTTTGGGTTTAGATTTAAGCTTGGGAATGATCATTAACAGATCGCTCACACGATTGCCGTCAGCATCGCGGGTGGGCGCAACTTTCCAGAGAGGCTCAGCGGGCTCGATGCTCAAGCTTAAAGTGATGTCTTTATCTTTCATATAAACAGTCGCAAAAAAAGACGATGTTGTATAGATACTAGCATGTGATTAGAAAAAATCTTTAAGGTTTATGAGACAAGATTGTTAATTAACCAGTTTCGAATATCCTGAATCTCTTCGATACAGACACTGTGCGGCATGGTGTATTCGTGCCATTTTACAGAATAGCCCGATTTTTCCAGACGTTGGCGACTTAAGTCGCCAAAATGAGGGTCGATAACATCATCCTGACGACCGTGTGCCATAAAAATATCAATGGCATGATTGGTTTTATTATTTAGCACGCAGCAGTGCGGTAAATAGGTTGAAAGCGCCATGATGCCGCCCAGTGGCGTGGGATAGTTGAGGCCGCAGTGCAGGGCGATGGCGCCACCCTGTGAAAATCCCGCCAGGATAATTCGCTCACTAGTGATACCTGATGACTCCTGTTTTTGACAAAGGCATCGAATGGCATCGCTGGACTCGTTGATACCAGCTTCATCTTCTTTATTATCAATATTCAGGCTGGTGAGGTCATACCAGCCTGGCATCAGATAACCCTGATTAATGGTAATAGGGCGAATTGGTGCATGGGGAAAAATAAAACGAATGGATAGCCCGGCTGGCAGGTTCAGTTGTGGCACAATGCCGGCAAAATCATTTCCATCAGCACCCAGACCGTGTAACCAGATGATAGCTGCATCGGGATTTGTGCCCGTTTCGAGTTCGATTGCATCAAGTTTAAGCATAAGCACAACAGTTCCTGTAAGGGTTAATGAAGGTATAAAATGCAGGTTGGCGTAAAACCTGTCTAATAAGGGTTTGCGCGCATGCGGAATATTGCAATAATCCAGCCTTTATTACAAAACCTGAAGAATAAGATGATACGTTTATTAATGCCTTTGATGTTAATGCTGCTTATCTCGGCGTGTGGAAAAACCGGCGATTTATATTTGCCGGACGCTGAGCAGGGCGCAGGTGAAGTGAAAACGCGTGTAGAGAGTCCGGTGTTGAATAACGGGGAGAATGAACGTGGACCACTTTAATTATCGAAACGGCCGGCTGTTTGCAGAGGATGTTGATCTTGAAGCGGGTATCGCTGAATGGGGCTCGCCCTGTTACGTATATTCACGGGCGACACTGGAACGACACTGGAAAGCGTTTGATGATGCGTTGCAGGGTTATCCGCATCTGGTCTGTTACGCGGTAAAAGCCAATTCCAACCTGGCGGTGCTCAATGTGCTGGCCAGACTGGGCTCGGGCTTCGATATCGTATCAATGGGTGAACTTGAGCGGGTGTTGCGCGCTGGCGGCGTGGCCGACAAAATCGTTTTTTCCGGTGTGGGTAAAAGAAAAGACGAAATTGCGCGTGCCCTGGATGTGGGTATTCGTTGTTTTAATGTGGAGTCAGAAGCGGAATTGGAAGTGATTGCCAGTATTGCCGTGCAAAAAAATATGAAAGCGCCAGTTTCATTGCGTGTTAACCCGGATGTGGATGCCAAAACACACCCCTATATTTCAACTGGGCTGAAAGAAAACAAATTTGGCATTCCGATTGAACAGGCGTTGAGTGTTTATAAAAAAGCGCAGTTCATGGCAGGAATTAATGTCATTGGCATCGACTGTCATATCGGTTCACAGCTTACCGAAGTCGCGCCCTTTGTCGACGCGCTCGACCGTGTGCTCGCCCTGGTTGATCGCCTGAATGAGGAAGGCATCGTATTAAAACATCTTGATCTGGGTGGTGGATTGGGTATTTGTTATCGTGATGAACAGCCGCCACAGCCTGCCGAGTTGGCCAAAGCACTGGCTGAACATTTACAGGGTCGTGATGTTGAAATCATCATCGAACCGGGGCGGGCAATAGCAGGTAATGCAGGTATTTTGCTTACCGAAGTTTTATATCTGAAACATGGTGAAGATCATAATTTTGCGATTGTCGATGCCGCTATGAATGACTTAATCCGTCCGGCGCTTTATGGCGCCTGGCAGGAAATAATACCTCTGGTGCCGAGAGAAAACGAAGCTAAACAGGCTTATGACGTGGTTGGGCCAATCTGTGAAACTGGTGATTTTCTCGGCAAGAATAGGCAGATGGCATTGCATCAGGGAGATTTTCTGGCAGTACGCTCATCCGGAGCGTATGGTTTTGGTATGAGCTCTAACTACAATAGTCGGCCTCGAGTGGCAGAGATTATGGTCGATGGCGAACAGGCGCAGGTGATTCGGCAGCGTGAAACTATGGAACAGTTATTCTCGAATGAAACCGTGCTGGCCGGAGATAATGAATGAAAATAAATGCCAAACAACAATTTGAAGAACAGGGTACCTTGTTATTCAACGATATCGAGTTTCCTTTAACGAGTGAAGAGTGGCAGCATATCGAAAGCCTGCTCGATGAAGTGGAATACGAACATATTGTCGGTGGCGATGCCGGCGAGGGCCATTCGGTTTGGGTGTGTCGTTTTTATAATGATATCGATCGGCCGGTTGCGTTGCACGCACGCTCAGAGGAAATTAGCGACATTATAATGAGCCCGAAGATGAAAGTTTTTTATAAACAGATCATGGGTACTGATGAGCTTTGTCTGCGTCGTTGTCAGGCCAATCTGTTGTATGAGGGCGATTACATTGGTGTGCACATTGATCAGGATAGTAATCCCGATTATTTCGCTACGGTGGTGTTACATTTTGATTCGGACTATCGTGGTGGTGCATTTATTACTCGTGATCAGCAGCGTGGCGATCATAGTTATAGTCCCTATAAAAGAGCTGCGCTAATTAATGATTGTTCAATTCCACATGAAGTTGCTACAGTTGAACTTGGAGAGCGTAGAACGCTGGCCTGTTTTATGTCAAAAAACTTTGGTGACAGCCATCATCACCGGAAAAACTTTCAGGTTGTAAAATAATTCGGTTTGAGAGTATCATCAAGGATCATGTGGTATTAGTTGTAATTGTATAACAGGAGGACGCATGGGCCGTTTAATACAATTAGTGATAGTGACCTTTTCTCTATTAGTGCTCACCTCGGCACAGGCCAGTTTGGGTATATCAATTAATAATGGTGAATGCGCTATTTTTGCGGATGAGGCAACTGACGACTCGAAACCGGATGGTGGTGATAAAAAGGAAGGCGGTGACAAAAAAGAGGAGGCCGAGCCAGATTGTGAATAATATTTTTGAAAGTTCATTTGAATAATCAATAATGTAAAAACAACCAAACCAGAAAGCAGGAGAAAGATAATGATAAGAGCAATGAGCGTATCCTTAGTAGCGGCCAGCCTGGCCTTTTCGGTAAATATATTTGCCAAAGATGAAAATAAGCCCGTTGGAATTTCTGCAGATGTAATGAATGTAGAAGTGATCCATGATGGCAAAAAAACAAAGATCATGCGCGTTCAGGATAATGCGAACATCATTAACCAGGCTTTCGCAAAAACTTCACGACCCTGTCCGCCATTCTGTATTCAGCCTGCAGTGCTTGCCCCGGGGGTTGAAACTATCGCCGAGCTGGAAGTGATGGATTATCTGTCAAAGATGGCTAATGGCGATGACACCATTCTGGTGATTGATTCACGTACACCGGACTGGGTTGAAAAAGGTACCATTCCAGGCGCAATCAATATCCCATGGACTTCATTGAATGCATCGAAAGCCGACCCCATTTCGATCGGCGACATTATGGAAGAGAAATTTAATGTCGGCGGTGACGATGACAACCGCGATTTCTCCAAAGCAAAAACGCTGGTGATGTTCTGTAATGGCATGTGGTGCGGCCAGTCTCCGAACAACATCAAGAGCCTGCTGAAGATGGGTTATCCTGCTGAGAAAATCAAATGGTACCGTGGTGGTATGCAGGACTGGGAAGTGCTGGGCCTGACTACCGTTCCTGGTAAAAAATAAGATACGTATCTGGCACTGCCGGACTCGTTCGAACAAAAGGCTGCCCTTGTTTCAGGGTGGCCTTTTTTGCTTTATAGGCTGGCACAAAACCCGGCTCGTCGGTATGCTAGCCCCATGTTAATTAACTTCACCAAAATGCAGGGTATCGGTAATGACTTTGTCGTTATAGACGCTATTCACCAGAAGATTTCCTTAAGTCGTGAACAAATACGCCATATAGCACACCGGCATTTTGGCGTCGGTTGTGATCAGTTGCTGCTGGTGGAAAAAAGCCAGAGGCCGGATGCCGAATTTCGATACCGTATTTTTAACGCCGATGGTAGCGAAGTTGAGCAATGCGGCAATGGTGCGCGCTGTTTTGCCCGTTTTGTTGTTGATCAGGGCCTGACCAATAGTGAGACCATTCCGGTCGAAACTAAATCAGGTTTGATACAACTCAAGATTGAAGCAGATGGGCGTGTTACCGTGGACATGGGCGAGCCGAATTTTGATCCGGCCAGCCTGCCGTTTGAGGCCAAAGGCCAGCCGGAATACCATGAACTGGTGGTGAATGGTGAGAAATATGCTATAGGTGCTGTATCTATGGGAAATCCACACGCGGTATTGCTGGTCGATTCGGTGAAAGAGGCGCCGGTGAAAACGCTGGGTTCCTCCATAGAGAGTCATGCACGTTTTCCTCAACGGGTGAATGTGGGCTTTATGGAAATAGAAGATCGTGACAATATTCGTTTACGTGTCTACGAACGAGGGGCTGGCGAAACCATGGCTTGCGGCACGGGAGCCTGTGCAGCGGTTGCAGTGGGCATCAAAAATCGCTTACTCAATGAGCGTGTGCAGGTTGAATTACGAGGTGGGGATCTAACAATTTACTGGCCGGGAACAGGATCTCATTTAATGATGACGGGGCCAGCAGAAACCGTATATAAAGGGCAAATAGAACTGTGACTATACAAACAGAACTGTCTCAACAGACAACACAACAAGAAGAAAAATTAGCCGACGAACTGCAGTTAATCAGTTTACTCAAGGAGCACAGCGATATTTTGCGTCGTCGCCCTGAATTACTGGCCGAGCTGGAAATTCCACATCAAACCATTGGTGCTGTTTCATTGATTGAGCGCCAGGTTCAAGTTTTGCGTGATAAGTTAAAGGCCAGTGAAAGTCATCTAATCGAATTGATGGAAATCGCACGACTGAATGAGCGTCTGGCTAACAGCCGGCATCGAATCGCGATTAATTTGCTGGGTGCACATGATTTGATCGATGTTATCAGCGTGGTGCTGGATGAATTAAAAAATGAACTTAAAGCTGAGTTTGCAGATATTAAATTAATTTCAGATAACACTGAGCAGATGGAAAAACACCCCGGATTGTTTGTGTCCAGTCAGTCAACAGAGCTAAATCAGTTTTCAACCATGCTTAAGCAGAAAAATCCAGTTTGCGGGCGTAGCTCAGCAGAGCAAAATACCTTCTTATTTGGAGATAAGGCCGGGCAAATTACTTCAGCCGCGGTGATTCCATTGGTATCAGGTGCAGATTTAGGATTACTGGGGCTGGGGAGTAGTGAAAGTGATCGTTTCCAGGCATCTATGGGCACTGAATTTTTGAGTCAGATGGGTGAGATGGTGAGTGCGGCTTTAGCGGTTCACCTGGAAAAATAGCCTATGAGTAAAACTCAGGATTCTGGCATGGTGGAATGGCAGGATCGGTTGGTGCGTTTTTTTATCTATCTAGAATCTGAGCGTAAGTATTCCAGACATACTTTATCGGCTTATCAGCGTGATATTCAGGCCTTCAGCCAGTTTTGCACCGAGAACGATCAGATCGACTGGGCTGATATTGATGAGGCGCTGGTCAGACGTTTCGTTGCTTCGCAACATCGCAAAGGCCTGTCGGGCCGAAGCTTGCAGCGTCGATTGTCTGCCGTTCGCACCCTGTTTAATTATCTGTGTCGTCATTATGGCCTGGCTAATAACCCCGCCGATGGCGTGCCAGCACCAAAATCAGCGCGCCGTTTACCTGAGACACTGGGTGTCGATCAGCTCAATAATCTGTTAGCCATGCCCGGTGATGACCCGTTAACACATAGAGATCATGCCATAATGGAATTGTTGTACGGCTGCGGTTTGCGACTATCTGAATTGACCGGGTTGAACCTGACCAACATCGACTGGCGGCAGCAGATACTCACCGTCTCAGGTAAGGGCAATAAGCAACGGCGTATACCGTTTGGTAAAAAAGCCGCTGATGCATTAAAGATCTGGATGAAAGATAGAAGTTTATTGCTCAAGCAGGAAGAAGAGGCTCTGTTCCTGAGTAAAGACGGCCAGCGCATCAGTAACAGGAGCGTGCAGCAGCGACTCAAAAAATGGGCGTTCAAGCAGGGCCTGAATAGCAATGCCTATCCCCACATGTTGAGGCACTCTTTTGCCTCACATATTCTGGAATCATCCAGCGATCTGCGCGCGGTGCAGGAACTGCTGGGCCACGCCAACCTGAGCACCACCCAGATCTATACACATCTTGATTTTCAGCATCTTGCAGGCGTTTACGACAAAGCGCACCCAAGATCACGTAAGTAGCTTCACCCGCCGGCGTTTCGTGTAAAATTACCAATCTTAGAGATTATTGGGAGATTTGACGTGGAGACATTTCACGGTACAACCATCATAACAGTGCGTCGGGGCGGCAAAGTAGTGGTCGGTGGCGATGGTCAGGTCACTCTGGGTAACACGGTGATGAAGGGCAATGCCACCAAAGTGCGCAAGATCTATCACGATAAAGTTGTGGTGGGTTTTGCTGGTGCCACTGCCGATGCTTTCACTTTGCTGGAAAGATTTGAAGGTATGCTGGAACGCCATAGCGGCCAGCTGAAACGTGCCGCTGTTGAGCTCGCTAAAGACTGGCGCACTGATCGTATGTTACGCAGGCTGGAGGCGATGTTGATTGTCGTCGATAAAGAGAGTTCATTGCTGGTATCGGGAACCGGTGATGTGATCGATACGGAAGATGATTTAATCGCCATAGGTTCGGGCGGTCCATATGCTCAATCCGCTGCACGCGCTTTATTTGAAAATACCGAAATGACGGCCAGAGAAATTGTAGAAAAGAGTTTGGCGATCGCTGGTGATATCTGCATCTACACTAACCAGACGCGTACTATTGAAGAATTATAAGTTGGGCAGAATTGTAACTGTCCACCCAAACAGTAACAGGTTAAAAAATCTATGTCTGAAATGACTCCCCGCGAAATTGCACAGGAGCTGGATAAACACATCGTTGGCCAGCAAAAAGCCAAGCGAGCAGTAGCGATTGCTTTACGTAATCGTTGGCGCCGCATGCAGATTGATCAGGAACTGCGTAACGAAATCACGCCTAAAAATATCCTGATGATCGGACCCACCGGCGTCGGCAAAACCGAAATCGCGCGCCGACTGGCGCACCTGGCAAATGCGCCATTCATCAAGGTCGAAGCAACCAAGTTTACTGAAATTGGTTATGTAGGCAGGGAAGTTGATTCGATTATTCGTGATCTGGTCGATATGGCTGTAAAAACGGCGCGTGAACAGGAAATCAAAAATGTAAAACATCAGGCAGAAGCGGCTGCAGAAGAACGTATTCTTAATGCTTTATTACCGCCCAGCCGTAATGAGTTTGGTGAGCCGGAAGTGCAGGAATCAGGCACTCGTGAGAAATTTAGAGAAAAACTTCGCCATGGTGAGCTCGATGGTAAAGAAATTGAAATAGAAGTATCGGCCTCAACCATGGGTGTGGAAATTATGGCACCACCGGGTATGGAAGAAATGACCAGCCAGTTGCAGGGCGTATTTCAGAATCTGTCGAGTCATCGTAAAAAAACGGAAAAAATGAAAATTCTGCAGGCGCGTAAAGTGCTGCTGGAAGAAGAGTCGGACAAGTTACTTAATGATGAAGAGATCAAGGCCAATGCGGTAGAAAATGCTGAACAGAATGGCATCGTTTTTCTCGATGAGCTGGATAAGGTAGCTAAACGTGCCGATTCAGGCAGTGGCGGTGATGTTTCACGCGAAGGTGTGCAGCGTGACTTGCTGCCTCTGGTTGAAGGCTGCACCGTGAGTACTAAATACGGCATGGTTAAAACTGATCATATTTTGTTTATTGCCTCAGGTGCTTTCCATCTGTGTAAGCCTTCAGATCTTATTCCAGAGCTGCAGGGTCGTTTACCGATTCGTGTTGAACTGGATGCACTGAATGCTGCAGATTTCCAGCGCATTTTGACCGAGCCGGATGCGGCCTTAACCGTGCAATACAAAGCGCTGCTGAAAACTGAAGGTGTTGAGCTGGATTTTACCGATGAAGGCGTAAAACGAATTGCTGAGATCGCCTACAGCGTGAACGAGAGATCAGAAAATATTGGTGCACGTCGATTACATACTGTAATGGAAAGATTGTTAGATGATATTTCCTACAGTGCACCGGATAAATCCGGCACAAAAGTGATCATCGATGCCGCTTATGTTGACAACAGCCTTGGCGAACTGGTTAAAGATGAAGACCTGAGCCGCTACATTCTATAAAGAAGATATTAAAGAGAACAATTATGGTAAAACCAGTTGATATTAATCTGCATCAAAAAAGCCGAATACTTGAGCTGACTTATGAAGATGGTACAAATTATAAGTTACCCTGCGAATACCTGAGAGTGTATTCACCTTCTGCAGAAGTGACCGGTCACGGACCAGGGCAGGAAATTCTGCAGCTGAATAAAGAAGAGGTAAACATCATCGGCATCGAACCACAGGGCAACTATGCTTTAAAGTTAATTTTTGATGATAAGCATGATACCGGCCTTTTTACCTGGGAATATTTGCAGGAGCTGGGTTCGAAATACGAAGAGAAATGGCAGGATTATCTGGATCGACTGAAAGCAGCCGGCCACGAACGTAAAGCTAAATAGAGAAAACAATGTCAGCAAAAAAAACACATTTTGGTTTCAAACAGGTCGATGCGGATAAAAAAGCGGGCATGGTTGCTGAAGTCTTTAGCTCGGTCGCCAGCAAGTACGACATCATGAATGATGTTATGTCATTTGGTATTCACCGTATCTGGAAAAAAATTGCCATGGCCCATACCGGCCTGAAAAAAGGCATGCGCGCTTTGGATGTCGCCGGTGGTACTGGTGACCTTACCATTTACATGTCAAGGCAGGTCGGACCCACCGGCGAAGTCATTATTTCCGATATCAATCCGGCTATGCTGGAACAGGGTCGCCGTCGTCTAATTGATAAGGGCGTCGCTGGCAATGTGAAATTTGTTGAGGCCAATGCTGAAGAATTGCCTTTTGAAGATAACTCATTTGACTGCATCACCATTGCATTTGGTTTGCGCAATGTTACCGATAAAGATAAAGCATTAAAAGATATGTATCGTGTACTTAAGCCGGGTGGCCGGTTATTGGTGCTGGAATTTTCCAAGCCGATATTGCCGGGTCTGGATAAGATATATGATTTTTATTCATTCAATGTGCTGCCGAAGATGGGTAAGGTTATAGCCAACGATGAAGAAAGTTACCGCTATCTAGCAGAGTCAATTCGTATGCATCCTGATCAGGCCACATTGAAAGACATGATGCAAAACGCAGGCTTCGAACGGTGCACATATTACAACATGACCGGCGGTATAGTTGCGTTACACAAGGGCTTCAAACTTTAGATATGTTATTGCATGATTCAGTGAGTGAGGCGTCTATTTTATGGCTGGAGGCCATGATAAATAAATATCTATCACTGGATCCGGAAGTTACAGAAAAATTAGCAGAACTTGAAGGCCGGGTGATCGCTGTAGAAATAACAGGTGTGAATAAAATCCTATATTTTTTTCCACATCAGGCAGGCATGGATGTTACAGAGCAATATCAAAACCAAGCTGATACTACACTCAAAGGTTCACCATTGGCGCTGTTAAAAATGAGTATGAGTAAAGACGTCGCAGAGTTGATGCTGAAAGGTGAAGTTGAGATTAAGGGCGATGTTCGGCTGGGTCGAAATTTTAAAAAAATATTGTCAGAGATAGATATCGACTGGGAAGAATATATTGCCCGAATTATTGGTGATGCATCGGCGCATCATCTGAAAAGTCTGACAAAAAAAATAATGAACTGGGGTCGCCAGGCCGGCAAAGATATTGCTGCGGATGTTTCCGAGTATCTTCAGGAAGAAAGTCGGGATGTAGTCAGTAAACCCGAGCTAGAAATGTTTTATCAGCATGTTGATACGCTGAGAAATCGGCTGGATCGATTTCAGGCACGACTTGAAGCATTAAAAAATAAACAACAAAAATAATATAAACGAGCGGAATTTAAATTTAAATAATAATGAGATTAATTGGACCAAAACAGTTCTTTCGCCTGCTGCGAATCAATTATGTGCTCGCGCGTCATGGACTGGATGATATTATTTTTGCGACACATCTATTGCGGCCATTTCGGTTTCTCATCTACGTTTTGCCATGGAACTGGTTTCGGTCAGAACGAGCGCCCCGAGGTGCACGTATCCGCCGATCACTGGAAGACCTGGGGCCTGTCTTTATAAAATTTGGCCAGATGTTATCGACCCGCCGAGACCTGCTCGCAGATGACATTGCTGATGAGCTGGAGTTGCTGCAGGATGCAGTACCGCCATTCCCTAACCAAAAAGCGCAGGAAATTATTGAAAAAGCTTTTGGCCGAACACTTGGTGAATTATTTGAGAGTTTTGAAGCGAATCCATTAGCCTCGGCTTCAATTGCTCAGGTACATGGTGCGCGATTAAAGAGTGGTGAAGATGTTGTTGTTAAAGTATTAAGGCCTAATATTCTGCCGGTCATCAAACGAGATATTTCATTGCTCTATATTATTGCTGAATGGGCAGCACGTTATTCTTCTCAAATACGCAGGTTACGTCCGGTTGAAGTTGTGGCCGAGTATGAGAAAACAATAATTGACGAGCTAGACCTGATGCGTGAGGCAGCCAACGCCAGTCAGTTACGCAGAAATTTTGAATATTCAGCCGATCTATACGTGCCGGAAGTGTACTGGGATTACACACGTAAAAATGTCATGGTGATGGAGCGTATTTATGGCTCCTCTATTCGTAATATTGACGAGCTAAAAGAAAAAAATACCGATATGAAAAGACTGGCGGAAATGGGTGTGGAAATATTTTTCACCCAGGTGTTTACGCACAACTTTTTTCACGCTGATATGCATCCAGGTAATGTTTTTGTTGATATCGATAACCCCGTTATGCCGAAATATATTGCGATTGATTTTGGTATTATGGGTACGCTCAATCAGATTGATAAACGTTATTTGGCAGAAAATTTCCTGGCTTTTTTCCAGCGTGATTACAATAAAGTTGCACGCTTGCATGTTGAGTCGGGCTGGGTGCCAGCCAATACACGTGTAGATGAATTTGAGTCAGCGATTCGCAGCGTATGTGAGCCTATTTTTGAACGGCCGTTAAAAGATATTTCGTTTGGTCAATTATTATTGCGATTATTCCAGACGGCAAGACGCTTTAATATGGAAGTACAGCCGCAATTAGTGTTATTACAGAAAACCCTGCTCAATATCGAAGGCCTGGGTCGACAGTTATATCCCGAGCTTGATTTATGGACCACTGCCAAACCATTCCTTGAACGCTGGATGGAAGAACAGGTTGGTACCAAAGCTATGTTACGTAGTTTTAAGGAAAATCTGCCTTATCTTGTCGAGAAGATGCCAGAGCTGCCAATGATGATTTACGAAGCATTGAAAAATGCCTCCACTGGTAATGATCAGAAAATGCAGTTACAGGAAATAAAAAAAATGCGTGCAGAGTTCAAGAGCAGTAATCAACGCAATATGGTGGCCATTGGCGGTGCCAGTTTATTGATGAGCGCATTTATTGTTTTTGGTTTGGGCAGCGCTGAAGAAACAGCAATGTTCATGGGTGCGCCGATAATGTCATGGGTACTGGGTAGTATCGGTTCAGCTTTCTTATTATTCGCCATTCAGGATTGAGTATTTTGCGCAACCGTATTGAATACTGTCGGAGCCAGTGCTGATGTCTGAATTCGACAGCGCCTTCATGCAGACCGATACAGCCGATGTCTCACACATTCTCGACGGCCTGAACGAAGCGCAGCGTGAAGCGGTGACCGCACCGCCCGGTCACATGCTGGTGCTGGCCGGCGCCGGTAGTGGTAAAACCCGCGTGCTGGTACACCGCATCGCCTGGCTGAACCAGGTTGAAAATATTTCTGCCTACAATATTTTTGCCGTCACCTTTACCAACAAAGCAGCTGCAGAAATGCGCAAGCGCGTTGAAAAACTGCAGGGCACGCCGGCCTCCGGCATGTGGGTCGGTACTTTCCATGGACTGGCGCACCGTTTATTAAGATCGCACTGGAAAGAAGCCAATCTGCCACAGGCATTCCAGATTCTCGATTCCGATGACCAGTACCGCATGATCCGCCGGATATTGAAAGGTCTTGGACTGGACGAAGCACGCTGGCCGCCAAAACAGGCGCAGGCATTTATCAACGCGCGTAAGGATGAAGGCCAGCGCCCCAAACATATCGACACTTCGCACAACCCGCTGTACACACAACTGGTGCGCATTTATAGCGCCTACGAAGCCGCCTGTGAAAAAGCCGGCGCGGTCGATTTTGCCGAACTGCTATTGCGTACGCTGGAACTGGTGCGCGATAACGAATCATTGCAAAAACATTATCAGGATCGTTTCCGTCATATCCTGGTCGATGAGTTCCAGGACACCAACACCATCCAGTACGCACTGATCCGCACCCTCGCCGGCAGCCGGAACCATGTGTTTATCGTGGGTGATGATGACCAGGCCATTTACGGCTGGCGCGGCGCGCGCGTGGAAAATATCCAGTCGTTCCAGAAACATTTCAAATCCGCCGACATCGTGCGCCTCGAACAGAACTACCGCTCGACCACAACGATACTGTCAGCTGCCAACGCCATCATCGACAACAACAGTGATCGCATGGGCAAAAAACTCTGGACCAGTGGCGACGATGGCGAGCCCATCCAGTTTTACAATGCCTTCCACGAATACGACGAAGCGCGTTACGTGCTCGACCACATCAAACAATGGGTAGAAGACGGCGGCGCGCGCTCCGAAGTCGCCATCCTGTACCGCTCGAATGCGCAGTCACGTGTGTTCGAGGAAAAGTTTGTCAGCGAAGGCATACCGTATCGCGTCTACGGCGGCCTGCGATATTTTGACCGCGCCGAAATCAAGGACGCACTGGCCTATTTGCGCCTGATCAATAACCGCAACGACATGGCCTCATTCGAACGCGTGGTCAACACACCGACGCGCGGCATCGGTGATCGCACCGTCGAACGCATCCGCGAAATTGCCCGCGACAACGATGTGGCGCTCTGGCAGGCGGCGCAAAGTTTGATCGATGACAAAGCCCTGACCGCGCGTGCCGCCAATGCGTTGAATGGTTTTCTCGAACTGATCGACAGCATGGCGGCCGATACCGCGTCGCTGCCCCTGTTCGAACGCATCGAACACGTCATTCACCAGAGCGGACTGATCGATCACTACGGCAAAGAGAAAACCGAGAAGGCCGAAGCAAAAGTAGAAAACCTTGAGGAACTGGTTAGCGCTGGCCGTGGTTTTGAATTTGATGCCAGCGCCGAAGAACTCGAAGGCATGGATGAGCTCACCGCGTTTTTAACACACGCCGCACTCGAGGCCGGCGAAGGTCAGGCCGAAGTCTGGCAGGATTGCGTGCAGATGATGACTCTGCACAGCGCCAAAGGCCTGGAGTTCCCATTGGTATTTTTAGTCGGCCTCGAAGAAGGCCTGTTCCCCAGCCAGCGCTCACTCGAAGAAGAAGGCAAGCTCGAAGAAGAACGACGATTATGTTACGTTGGCATCACCCGTGCGCGCCAGAAACTGGTGATGACCTGCACCGAACATCGCCGCTTATACGGACAGGATTTATATCCCTCGCCGTCGCGCTTCATCGGCGAAATACCCGAGCACCTGATCCACGAAGTGAGAGCCAAACCCATGGTGAGCCAGCCGCTGTATTCACCTTCTGCGAAACAGGCATCAAGAGAAACCGCATCAATCAACGGCCTGCATGTTGGCCAGCGCGTCATGCACGCCAAGTTTGGTGATGGCGTCATTACCAATCTGGAAGGCAGTGGCGCGCACGCCCGGGTCGAAGTAAATTTTGAATACAACGGATCGAAGTGGTTAGTGATGTCGTATGCTAATCTGCAGCCAGCATAAAAAATAATTAAGTTTTTCTCCGCGTACTTTACGGTAAAAATAATAAAGGAAAAGAAAAATGAAACGTCGTGACTTTATCAAATCAGCCGCACTCGGTGGCGTAGCCGCCAGTTCATTAGTCGCACCTGCTGTCGTCAGTGCGAAAGAAACCATCCAGTGGAAAATGGTCACCACCTGGCCGAAAAATTTTCCGGTGCTCGGCACCAGTGCTAACAAACTGGCCGAACTGATCGAAGAAATGTCTGGTGGCCGCATCAAGGTCAAAGTCTATGGCGGTGGCGAACTGGTGCCCGCCATGGAAGTGTTCGACGCAGTCTCGCGCGGCACCGCGCAAATGGGCCACGGCTCCGCCTATTACTGGAAAGGCAAAGTTGAAGAAGCGCAGTTTTTCTCCACCGTGCCGTTCGGTTTGAATGCACAGGAAATGAACGCCTGGCTGTATCACGGCGGCGGCATGGAACTGTGGCAGGAAACCTATGCCCCGTTTGGCGTGGTGCCTGCCGCAGCCGGCAACACCATGGTGCAAATGGCCGGCTGGTTCAACAAAGAAATCAACAGCGTGGAAGATTTGAAAGGCCTGAAAATGCGCATCCCCGGTCTGGGTGGTGAAGTGTTAAGACGCGCTGGCGGCACGCCGGTAAACCTGCCCGGTGCCGAATTGTTCACCTCGCTAAAATCCGGCGCCATCGACGCCACCGAATGGGTCGGCCCTTACAACGACCTCGCTTTCGGTTTTTACAAGGCCGCCAAATATTATTACTACCCCGGCTGGCACGAGCCCGGCACCACGCTCGAAGCCATCATCAATAAAGCAGCGCTCGAATCATTACCGAAAGATTTGCAGAGCATCGTTATGAATGCCTGCAAGGTGGTGAATCAGGATATGGCCACTGAGTTCACCGCAAAAAATAATGCCGC
>JAOUNI010000084.1 GCA_029881035.1 Gammaproteobacteria bacterium
TGCCAACTTTGTCGCCTGCCATCAGCCGATATTCCTCGAACGCTATCCCATGCTGGACAAGGCTGCCAGCGGCGCGATCTTCCTGCTGAACACACCGGCCGCACCCGAACAGGTCTGGCAGACCTTGCCGCATAAAATGCAGCAACACATTCTCGACAAGCACATCAAACTTTATGCTATCGATGCCTATAAAGTGGCCGACGCCACCGGTATGGAGAAACGCATCAATACCATCATGCAAACCTGTTTCTTTTCTATTTCAGGTATTCTGCCGAAAGATCAGGCGATTGCCGCCATCAAGCAGGCGGTGGAAAAAACCTACGGTAAAAAAGGCCAGCGGCTCATCGACATGAATTTCAAGGCGATCGATGAAACACTGGCAAATCTCGTCGAAATACAGGTACCCGATCACGTTGATTCAAAAACATCTTCGCACAATAAAGTGGCGCAGACCGCGCCCGATTTTATTAAAAAAGTGACCTGCGAAATCATTGCAGGCCGTGGCGATCAAATTCCGGTCAGCCTGTTTCCCGCTGATGGCAGTTACCCAACGGGAACGGCGGCCTATGAAAAAAGAAATCTCGCCCTCGAAGTTCCGGTGCTCGACGAAAACCTGTGCACCCAGTGCGGCAAATGTCCGCTGGTCTGCCCGCACGGTGTCATTCGTTCGAAAGTCTATGATGAAACATTGATACAAAGCGCACCAGAAAGTTTTAAGTCGATGCCTATCCTGGGCAAAGATTTTGCGCAGAACCTGCGCATGAGTTATCAAATCTCACCGGAAGATTGCACCGGCTGCGGTTTATGCGCCGACATCTGCCCGATACATGACAAGAGCAACGTCAGCCACAAGGCGCTTAACATGGCGCCTTATACACCGGCATTGCGCGAACAGGAAAAAATCAACTGGGCGTTCTTCCTCAACCTGCCTGAGTATGATCGCACTTTAATTAAAACCAATACCATCAAGGGCGCGATGATTCTGCAACCGCTGTTTGAATTTTCCGGCGCCTGCGAAGGTTGTGGCGAAACACCGTACATCAAACTCGCCAGCCAGCTTTTTGGTGATCGTATGGTAGTGGCGAATGCCACCGGCTGTTCATCCATTTATGGCGGCAACCTGCCGACCACGCCGTGGGCTAAAAATGCCGAGGGCAGGGGACCGGCCTGGTCGAACTCCTTATTCGAAGATAATGCCGAATTCGGTCTTGGCATGCGCCTGGCCATCGACCGGCAAAAGCACTACGCCACAGAATTATTGCAGCAGCTACAACCGCAACTGGGCGACACACTGGTCAATGATATCCTGTCCGCAGACCAGGCCACCAATGCCGGTATTCAACAACAGCGTGAGCGCATAAAAGCATTGTGCAAGCAACTGGCTGACATTAATCAGTTCGAAGCCCGTGAACTGGAAACGCTGGCGGAAAATCTGTTGCGTAAAAGCGTCTGGATCATTGGCGGTGACGGCTGGGCTTACGACATTGGTTATGGTGGCCTCGATCATGTTCTGGCCTCCGGACGTGACGTCAACATACTGGTGCTGGATACCGAGGTCTATTCCAATACCGGCGGTCAAACATCAAAAGCCACACCACGCGGTGCGGTCGCCAAGTTTTCTGCCGGGGGCAAACCTGCCGCCAAAAAAGACCTGGCCCTGCTGGCAATGGATTATGAAAACGTGTACGTGGCGCACGTCGCTTATGGCGCGAAGGACATCCAGACCGTGCATGCCTTCAATGAAGCCGAAGCCTATCGCGGGCCTTCGTTGATCATTGCCTACTCACCCTGCATTGCCCACGGCATCGATTTGAAAAATAATCACCAGCAACAGCAACTGGCGGTGGATAGCGGCCACTGGCCTTTGTTCAGATATAACCCCGAGGATGGCAAGCGAGGCATTAATCCTCTACACCTCGATAGCAAACCGCCATCCATTCCTTATCGTAAATTCATCGAAACGGAAATTCGTTTCAATATGCTCTGGCGCACCCATCCCGAGGTCGCGGAAAAACTTCTGAAACAGTCTCAGCAGGACGTGCTGCACCGTTATCACTATTACGAACAGCTGGCGAACCTGCCTTGGAATGAAACAGATGCGACGCAATCACTGCGTCGAAAATTTGATTCCGCCAATAAACCCGATGACGACATCAGCAAGGAACCATCATCATGATTGATTTATCCACCCAATACCTTGGGCTGACGCTCAGCAATCCGTTAGTGCCATCATCCTCACCACTGACAGGCAATCTCGAAGATGCAAAACGTCTTGAAGATGCCGGTGCTGCCGCTATTGTTTTGCCGTCCCTGTTTGAAGAAAGCGTACACTTCGAACAGAAACAAATAGATAAATACATATATTCACAGGCACTCGGCAATTATGAAGCGGAATCTTTTTATCCTGTGCCCACCGATTACAAAGGTGAACTCGATAATTACCTCGACCACCTGCATCACCTTAAATCATCTTTAAACATTCCAGTCATCGCCAGCCTGAATGGAATTTCAACCAGTGGCTGGATAAGTTTCGGCAAGGAACTCATGCAGGCAGGCGCAGATGCGCTTGAACTGAATGTCTACTATGTTGCGGCAGACCCAATACAAAACGGTGAAGAAGTCGAGAACCGTTATCTCGAACTGCTCACCAGTTTACGTCAACAAATTAACATACCGGTGACCATGAAATTATCTTCACAGTTTTCATCCGTTGCCAACATGGTGACAAAATTACAAAGTGCCGGCGCAAATGGCGTGGTTTTGTTTAATCGTTTTTACCAGCCCGACATCGATCTCGAAACATTGCGCATAAAACCACACCTTGAATTATCAACCGCCAATGAATCACTGCTCAGAATTCGCTGGATCGCCCTGATCAGAAGTCGAGTTACGTTATCACTGGCCGCCACCGGCGGTTTCCATCGCATCGAAGACATCATCAAAGCCTTACTAGCAGGCGCCGATGCCGTGTACTTATGCAGCGTACTATTAGATAAAGGCCCGGAATACTGCGCCACTTTATTACAGCAGTTACAAAACTGGCTAGCTGAACGTGAATACGAATCGGTACAACAGATGCAGGGTAGCGTCTGTCAGTCATGCGCACTTGACCCGGCAGCATATGAACACAGTAATTATTTCGACGTCATAAAAAGTTATCGACCCTGATTTTTAACGGCAATCGTTATGATAAATACATCGCTGGCCTACTGCCCGAAGTGTGCGAAATTTTATGACAAAAACTATCTGGTATCGGGGCAGAAATATAGGAGTAAAGCGTCTTATTGAGTAAATCGCGGCATAATCACACATTTGTTAATTATAATTCACATGATAACTATGGGTCGCAAAACAACAATTTCACTCAAGATATAAATCTTTTAATTAGTATATTAGAAATATCTGATGGCATCTTTTTCCCTTAAATATCGAAATAGGGAGCCTTAGATGCAATTAAGACTACTTTACCCCCTTAAATATGGCAATAGGTAGTCTTGAGCGTGTGCTAACATCATATTTTGAAAAAAACAAACCTTCTCCAGGCATCTTTTTCCTTTAAATATCATAATAGGTAGCCTGGATGGGTATATATTATAAAGAAATAGGAAGTCTTAGAAGGCGTCCTATTAACAAGTTAGGTCAAAAAAAGAGGGAAATTATTCAATGAAAATGAGTTCAATCAGTATGGTTGTGTTTGCCGTGTATCTTTCTTGCCTCGGATTAATTTTCGTCCTAATCCCAAATCCGGTAATTTCCTTATTTGGGTTTCCTCCAACTACAGAGGTATGGATTAGAATTCTTGGGTATGTCCTGGGGGCTCTATCTTTCTACTACTTTATGGCGGTTCGTGAAAACGCTGAGAGTTTTTACCGCTGGACAGTATATGCGCGCTTACCAATTCTACCTACATTTGCAGTTTTTGTGTTTACAGGCATAGGTCCACCAGTCATCCTTTTGTTTGGCACTTTCGATACAGGGTGTGCCATTTGGACATGGCATGCATTGAAAAATGAACAAGAAGCCTAACAAAAAAAAACTGGGGTCAGAACACAGTTTTCTCTAATATACGAATACTGATACACTAATTACAGTCAAACTAAAAACCACAGGGATGTAAACAGTGTCAAGAAAACCACGATTCGTATTACCAGGTATTCCACAGCATGTGATTCAACGCGGCCATAACCGGGAGCCGAGTTTTTATACAGAAGACGATTATGTTCGATATCTGGATGATCTACACCATGCGGCAGTAATAAATCATGTTGCCATTCACGCCTATGTGCTCATGACCAATCATGTGCATCTGTTAGTCACACCTGCGCAATCACATAGTATTATTCATATGATGCAGGACACAGGTCGAAAGTACGTACGTTATATCAACTCTCGGTATAAACGATCAGGATCATTATGGGAAGGTCGATATAAAGCTAGCCTGATCGACAGCGAAAGTTACTTGCTCACCTGTATGCGTTACATAGAAATGAACCCTGTACGTGCGAGTATGGTGACTCATCCAGGTGAGTACCGCTGGTCGAGCTATCATTCTAATGCTGGGTTCGAGCCTAATCCAATACTTGAATCCCATCCGGTATATAAACGATTAGGTGAAGCTAGCGATCAGCGGCAGTATGCCTATAGAGAATTGTTCAGTCATAGCCTAGATAAAACAGAGCTACACGCGGTACGGGAAGCATTGAATCAGGAATTAGTACTGGGTCATGACGATTTTAAAGATAAGATCGCACAAATGACAAAAAGGCAGACCAGACCGGGCATTAACGGGCGACCGAGAATCGAAGAGAATGGAACGATTTACTATGTGCTCTAGCTATATTAGAGAAAACTGTGTTCTGACCCCGGTTTTCTTTCGTTACATAGAAATGAACCCTGTACGTGCGAGTATGGTGACTCATCCAGGTGAGTACCGCTGGTCGAGCTATCATTCTAATGCTGGGTTCGAGCCTAACCCAATACTTGAATCCCATCCGGTATATAAACGATTAGGTGAAGCTAGCGATCAGCGGCAGTATGCCTATAGAGAATTGTTCAGTCATAGCCTAGATAAAACAGAG
>JAOUNI010000054.1 GCA_029881035.1 Gammaproteobacteria bacterium
CTGACGTGCCGGTCACGGTAAGATACACGCTTTGTGCTGCAATATCATCGGCACCATTGACCACGACGGTCACAGCCATGCTGGTATATTCAGCCGCAACGGTTTCAACCAGTCGACCCAACTGTGTTTTTTTTGCCTGATAATCGTTGATGTCCGTGATGTATCGGTCAATATAAGCGCAGGCCACGGTTAAATCTAAATGATCCTGTCGCCTTACGCCCATTACCTTGATATCAGCGCCCGTTTCCGGGTGCTGTAATTTTGTCGCCGCTGAATTCAGCACATGCTCGACTTCCAGAACCACCCGTTCCAGTTCACTCAGCGGCGCGAAGCCAACGCCACAGGAAGTATCATTGGCCAGCGCAACACCGGTTTGTTGCTGGCGAAAATACAGTTCGACCAGATCACTAGAACCCGGCCTGATCAGGTTATGAATTTTCACATGCCTGGAAGCGTCCAGCTCAATAATGTGCTGATCCAGCCAGTTTCGACAGCTGTTTTGCACCAGCTCGTCCACCGGCACTTTAACGCCCCGGTATTCAAAGGTGGCGCGTCCGGCCATATAGATTTCTATCGGCAGCAAAACCTCGCCGCCATTGAAACTCGCTTTTGACGAACCTCCGCGCAACAGCACCTTGTCGACGTTGTGATGCAAAATGAAACCGAAATTTTTCAGATAAAACTGGCACAACGCACGACTCAATTCTTCCGCCAGTGCATCGCAGATCGTATCCGGATGACCGATACCCTTTCGCTCGACAATTTCAATCGGTGATTCGCTGTAAGGCGATGCGGTTAATGACAGACTTATTTGTGTCATCACAAACTCCTTATTGAAAATGTTTTAAATATTCTGTCGGTGGTTCTATCCAGCCCAGCATCACCACTACAAGAATCAGGACAGAATAAATCAACGACACCATCAAATTAGATCTAAAACTGAATCCTTCACGTTGATTTTTAAAAACACCTACACTGCCATAATGTAACATCACCAGTCCCAGCAGATTGGTTAGCCAGTAACCGATGAGGAAAGCCGGCACAAAAAACTGTTCGTCTATGGCGGCAAACGGCCATGAGAATAAATAGGCCAGTGGCACATTCACTAACATATCGTTCCACCACGTCAGCGGTGATAATATAAAACCCGCCGTCGCCAAAATTACATATAACAATCGCCATTTATTCACGTTTATTCATCGTCATGCACCAGCGGTACAAAGGCGACACTCAAAATATCTTTAGTCTCAATCCCTCCTGCCAGATCTTTTTTCACCTGCATAAGCGACTGTCCGAAATACGATGCGCTCACCGGTATCACCAGATTGCCGCCGGGTTTTAACTGGTCGATAAGTGGCTGTGGAATATGCGTGGCTGCCGCAGTCACAATAATGCCATCGTAAGGCGCGTGTTCCTGCCAGCCGTGATAACCATTACCAATACGTGTTTCGATATTTTTATATTTGAGCTGTTTAAAACGCTCTTGCGCCTGCAGGCTAAGTTCAACAATGCGCTCAACGCTGAATACTTTTTCGCAAAGCTGCGCCAATATCGCCGTTTGATAACCCGAACCCGTACCGATCTCGAGCACGCGATGCTCAGGCTTTAAATCGAGCAAATCAGACATCAGCGCGACAATGTAAGGCTGTGAAATGGTCTGCCCGTAACCGATGGGAACAGGGCCATCATCGAACGCATGATACTGCAAGTGTTCCGGTACAAACTTTTCTCTCGGCACTGTCGCCATAGCCTGCATGACTCTTTTATCCAGCTTGTTCTTGCCGATATAATTTTGTGTATAACGAACTTCACGTTCGATGTCTTCAATCAGGTGCGTGACGTTTCTGTTTATCGTGGCCATTAATTACACCTCAACCACCTAAGTCCCTTCCAGCCATGAAGACAGATATTTAATCTGCTCTGCAGTCAGCGTATCAATGTTGATATTCATCGCCGCGAGTTTGAGTCGCGCAACTTCCTGATCAATCTCATCCGGCACTTTATGCACCGCATTGTCGAGCGCCGCACCCTGCGTTGCCAGATGCAGCACGCACAACACCTGGTTGGCAAAACTCATATCCATCACCGCTGACGGGTGACCTTCCGCCGCGGCCAGATTAACAAGACGACCTTCAGCCAGCAGGCACAGTCGCCGACCATCGGCCAGGGTATATTCATCCACCGACTTGCGTGGCTGCTGTTTACCTACGCTGAGATTTTCCAGTGCCGGTATATTAATCTCGGCATTGAAGTGGCCCGCGTTAGCGAGCACACAACCATCTTTCATCACTTGCATGTGTTTTTTATCCACTACGTTCTTATCACCGGTGGCGGTAATTATAAAATCAGCGATTTTTGCTGCGGCCATCAGCGGCATCACCTCGTAGCCATCCATAGTTGCTTCCAGCGCGCGTAAAGCATCGACCTCGGTAATCACGACATGTGCACCATGGCCTTTGGCACGTAGCGCGATACCGCGCCCGCACCAGCCATAACCTACGACAATAAAAGTTTTTCCCGCCAGCAAAATATTGGTCGCACGAATCACGCCATCGAGCGCGCTCTGACCAGTACCGTAACGGTTATCAAACAGATGTTTGGTCATCGCATCATTAACTGCGATCACCGGAAATTTCAGCGCACCTTCACTGGCCATAGCACGCAAGCGAATCACACCAGTGGTGGTTTCCTCGGTACCGCCCAGCATGCTCTCAATCAGACTGGTTCGTGAGCTGTGAACTTCACTAACCAGATCAGCACCATCATCCATGGTGATCATCGGCCGATGATCCAGTGCGGCATTGATATGTCGATAATATTGTTCGGTAGATTCGCCACAAATAGCATAAACAGGAATATGAAAATGTTCGACCAGCGCCGCGGCGACATCATCCTGCGTACTCAACGGATTACTCGCACATAACACCAGATCGGCGCCTGCAGCTTTTAACACTTTTGCCAGATTGGCGGTTTCAGTAGTGATATGCAGGCAGCCGCTAATACGGATCCCCTTTAGCGGCTTGGTCTCGACAAACCGAGCTTCCAGTCCCCGCAGCACACGCATTTCATTCCAGGCCCAGCCAATGCGCTTCAGGCCATCGTCTGCGAGACTAATATCCTTAATGTCAAAATCACATTTCTGCATCATGACTTCATCCCCGTACAAAAAATCGGTACAGCTTTAGCATACCAGACAGCCAGCACATAAATACCTGACCTAAATCGACAAAACACATCAAATCAGATCACATACAATCCATAGTCAGATCAAGGTTTATTCAGTCTTAAGCTGGCATACTATACCGATACTGCCATAACGAAAATGTTTCGGCAGTCTTTATATAATTGAGTTGTTTTCAGGCTAAATATCTATCAATCATATTCATAAAAACAGGAGACTATCATGGCAAATGAAGGCTATCACGAACCCGTAGAAGAACTCACCGATGCAACCAGAGATATGCACCGGGCAATCACCTCACTCATGGAAGAACTCGAAGCTGTGGACTGGTACAACCAGCGAGTCGATGCCTGCAAAGATCACGACCTCAAAGCCATACTTGTGCATAACCGCGATGAAGAAAAAGAACACGCCGCGATGGTATTGGAATGGATACGTCGAAAAGATCCGGCCTTCGACAAAGAACTAAAAGACTATCTGTTCACCGAAAAACAAATAGCGCATGAATAGTCATTTAGGTGTAACTACATAGATTGGAGTATTTTCGATTTTATCCGGCTGTAAAGGTTTCTATTAAATCAATTAACTTATTTTTTCCGGTCAAAAAAAATCACGCACCATTACTGGTGCGTGATTTTTCAAATTTATTGATCAACCAGACTACATACCGGATTTTATAGCAAACGTATCCGTGTCACTGCCACCAAGATTTTTGTTATTACAGGAAAGTTTACCTCCAATTGCAATAAATCCTTCAACTGCGCCAGTATTGCAATCCGCTTGGGGAGGAACCACTACCTCAGTCGCTACAGGACCACTACGCAATCCAGTATCAGTAAGCACAACCTCAACAGTAGGTTCACCAACTGTGCTAGAAACTAAATAACCAACTTCAGTACCAGGACAAACCTTGACAACATTTTTACCGTGATTAGTCAGGCCATCAGTTGTCATAATATTTCCCTTAAACTGAGCAGTCAAAGTATTATTAACTGATGCTTTCTGTCCACCACCTATTGATTCTACAGTTATAACTGGGTAATCATCAGTGCAGGCTGCAAACGCCACACCGGATGCAACCGAGCTTAAACTTAAAGCTACGCCCAATGCTAATTTATAAATATTCATCATCATTATCCTCAGTAAATATAAATACTAGTAATACCCTGTGACACGGTCACAAAATAAGCTTGGAGACATTTATGATTTGGTACATTTGGATGGTGCTGAATCTTTAACGCAAAGACTCGTGTTTAGTAACACTGACATGTACATTAATACTATACCGACTAAAAATCCATCAAAATAACCAATTAATTCCATTGAACCTTATTACTTATTTTCAGCAAAAACAAAATAATTTACTTATTTATCAGTAGGTTACATTATTAAGCACTAGTATTTAATATTTTCACTATTTTACCGCTATCCACTTTAAAGCCTGAGGATATCTGCCATTTTTCAGGGTAATAACATAATAAGGGAATTTTTTTGTGTGATATTTACAATTACATAATGTATGAAAATAAGAAACTTGCCCACTCTAAATTAACTCATACTTTCTCAACAGATGCGTTTATTAGCTAATAATGATACATCAACTCAATAATTCTCCTCGCTTAAGTTTCCGCATTAAAAACCTCGCCGGACTCAAATAATCAGCAATATTTTTACTAACCGGTAACGGCTCATTCACAATCATCGCCGCCAATATTTCCGCAGAAAGAAAACTGCTGCATATGCCGCGTGAGCCGTGTGCAGCATTGATGTATAAACCGGATAAATATTTAGCTGATGGATATTGTGTATTGGGTCTACCGTGATGCAGTTCTTTGTAATCTTCTGTGAAAGCTTCTTTATCGGGCATAATGCCAACAATCGGCGTCATGTCATCGCTGACGGGTCGAAAACCGACACGGCCTTTTAATCGTGTCGGCGTTGCAAACACACCAGGCAGACATTGTTCAAGATGTGATACGGTTTCATCCTGCTCCTCCTGCGTTAACTGCGCATTGTCATCATTAACACGGTAGGTTGCGCCGGCATAATGCTTACCTTTGTATTCGGGGGTGACGTAGGCATCAAAACTTAATGCCTTGTTCAACGCGACACTCGATTTGCTCGCGGCTATTTCGGTAATCTGTCCGCGCACCGAGGATACAGGCAGCCAGGAAACAGTGTCAAACTGGTTTGCGCCCACACCATTGGCAATGATTAATACTTCTGCGCTGGCGATGCCCTGCCCGCGTTCATCCAGCGCCTGCCATTGGTTGTCTATCTGTCGAATGTCGGTCACATTCTGATTAATTAATCGTAATGACGCACCACAGGCACGAAGCAGACTTTCACAGATGCCTTTGGGTGAAGCCCAGCCGGCTTCGGGAAAAAAACTCACCGTGGCATCTTTATCTTCAATATAATTTTTTAAATCGTGCTGCTGCAAAATATCAATAAACTGTTTTGCATAACCGTGTCTGTTTATTAACTTTTCTGCCTTGCCTGCTTTGAAAATAGAATAGACGCCTTCGTGAAACCAGAACTGTTCCGTGTCATTGTGTTGCAATCGATCCAGACAGTACGCGGCATACAATAAGGCAGTGGTATAAAACTGGGCATCAGTTTTGTTATCAATCGACAACCTGGGCATCAACAAACCGGCAGGATTACCCGAAGCTTCTTCGGCAATATTTTTGTGTTTTTCAACCAGGCTGACCTGCCAGCCACGCTGCACCAGCGACCATGCCGTGGTCAGGCCGGCCAGACCGGCACCGATGATCACGGCCTGTTTGTGCTGGTAGTTTATTTTTTCCAGCTCGTACCATGGCGCTGTGCTTTGCATGGGCCGTTTATGATTGAGCACCGCAGTAATCATTTCTCTTTTTTTACCATGACCTTTGACTTTGCTGACCTCGAAGCCTGCGGCCTGCAAACCACGGCGAACAAAACCCGCGGCGGTATAGGTGCTGAGCGTGGCGCCCTGCCCGCTGTTTTTTTCGATCAAACGAAACACCTGATCGCTCCACAGATCGGCATTTTTATCCGGCCCGAAGCCATCGAGATACCACGCATCGACCTGCAGCTCTCTGGACTCCAGCGCATCGATGACATCGGCAAAAACCAGGTGCAGCTGCACCCTGCCCCCGAGCAGTGCCCGGCAATGCTCACCTTCAACCGGCAGCGGATACACCGCGAGCAGCTCTTCGTAAGTCTCTGCCAGTTCCGGCCAGTTCGCCGCAACACGTTTGATGTCTTCAGGTGACACCGGATGTTTTTCAATGGTAATGTAATGCAGAACCGCCTCCGGCCTGGCCTGCTCGGCCCATGCTTTCATGGTCAGAACAAAATTAAGGCCAGTACCAAAACCAGTTTCAGCGATAACAAAGTGTTCACCCGCTACCATGGCCTGCCATCTCGAAACCAGATGATTGTGTTGAAGAAAAACGTACTCAGATTCTTCGCGCCCACCTGTGCTTGAATAATAAATATCCTCATAATCGGGGCTGAAGGGCTGGCTGTCACGCCATTGAATTTCTGCATATTTCATTGTTTTATGGATTACTCTGAGTCATGGTTCAAAACAAGGGAGGAATCGATTCAAAAATCCCTGTAAAATGCCCTGATTTCGTTTACACGATTAAAATTTAAACCTGAAACCGATCTGGAAGCCTCAATGATAAACGATATCGATCAAATCAAACTTGATAACAGAATTATCCTGATTACCGGAGCGGGTGATGGCATTGGTAAAGCTGTTGCACTGGACTGTGCCCGTCGCGGTGCCACGGTTATTCTGCTCGGCAAGACCATCCATAAGCTGGAACAAGTTTACGACGAAATCGTTGCTGCGGGTGGTGCCAAACCAGCAATTTACCCCATGGATTTAAGTGGCGCATCTGCCAATGACTATGAAGACCTGCACGACAATATCGAAAAAGAATTCGGTCGGCTCGATGCCCTGCTCAACAATGCCGGCTGGCTGGGCGCTTCGACACCGATGTCAATTTTTGACACCGAACTCTGGTATCGCATTATGCAGGTAAATCTGAATGCGCCTTTCCTGCTGTGTAAGGCCTGTATTCCTTTGATCAAAAAATCGGTACAGGAAAATTCAACAAATGGTGCAATTGTGTTTACCGCTGACCCCAAAACATCTGCTTACTGGGGCGCTTATGGCGTCGCCAAGTCCGGCCAGCAAACACTGATGACAATTCTGGCCGATGAGCTGGAATCACAGCATATTATGGTAAATGCATTTAACCCCGGCCCGGTACGCACCAATTTTAGAACCCGCGCCTACCCCGCAGAAGATGCGCGTGAAATGAATAAACCGGCCGACATCAGCGCACCTTTTGTCTATCTACTGAATGGTTTTTGTGATGGTGTGGTGGGTAAAACGTTTACGCTGGACGATTTTAAATAGAAACAACTCACACCTACATTAGCCATTAATCTTAATCCATCAAATTAACTTCGATACCCTGCTTGCGCAATTCATCTGCGCGGGCATCGATATAACGCTGAAAGTTGGGCTGCTCTTTATAAGCACCGGAGGCAACGTAATCCATCACCGAATGCGTGTGAAATGATTTTAAATAAGCGTCGGTACGAAATACCTCTTCACCTTTCGCATTAAAATAAACCATGCTGGGTGCGTATTTCACATCCAGCTGTTTTACCCAGTCGCGCACCTTCATTGGCTTGCCATCCGGCGTGGTGATTTTCTCATCACTCCACATATCAAACAGGGCTACGTTGAAACGCGCCAGCTGTTTTTTTCCTTCCGACCGTTTCAGCATGTCGTCGTGCAGTTCGTCACAGGCGGCGCACTGCTTCTGCTCAAACATAACCAGCAAGGTTTTTTCTGCCGATAAAGCCTGCTGCAAATTTTCCGGATTTTTTATATTGATCACCTCTGTGTGCAGCTTTCCGCTGGCCGGCTGCGGTGCAACTTTGGCAAGGTAATCCTGATAGCTTATTTTTTTCTCCATCTTCTGGCCGGCGTAATCGAGCACGGTATGGAATTTTTCCGGCGGATAATAACCATTAGCACGATACACCGCCTTGTTATCTTCGTTGAAGAAAATTAGCGTGGGAGTGTATTGTACTTTTAAAGCAGCCGCGAATTCGGCTTCGGTGTATTCATCATCACCGACAACAATTTCATTATTGCCCCAGATGTTGATCGCTACCACATCAAAATATTTTTGGGTTTTATCGGCAATGTCGCGCTGACCGAAATTATCTTCCAGCAGTTTTTTGCAGTAGGGGCAGCCATCCTGATAAAAATACAACATCACGCGTTTATCGTTAGCAGCCGCATCGGCGATGTCTTCGTAAATATCGAGAAAGGAAACTTTGAACCAGGCGGGTTTTTCAGCGTAACCGGGATTGACCAGACCGGGGGCTAATTCTGTTTCTTCTGCCGCACTCGCCCAGAGTGGCAACATTAAAAACAGCGAGAAAAGAAAAGCAACGGTTTTATATCTACTCATGTTCATACTCACCACCTACTACTGACAAGTTATTTGAACCAGTCCATTAGCAATAAATTCCCGGTTTTATCAACGTCCTCGTTCTTTGAAAAATTTATTTTTCCGTTTTCTGTCCTGCTCTTTAAAGATACCCTCTTCATTGAGAGTGAGACCCACGGATTCCATCATTTGTTTCACTACCGGCGGCTCAAGATCAACCGATTTTCCCTGACGCAAATCTCTGGGTAGAACAATATCGCCATAACGCACACGAATCAATCGGCTGACAGTGACATCCACCGCTTCCCACAAACGTCTGACTTCACGATTACGGCCTTCACGTAAAACCACATGATACCAGTGGTTACGTCCCTCTCCACCAACATCGACAATATCATCAAAATGCGCCGGCCCATCTTCCAGCTCGACACCTTTTTTGAGTTGTTTGAGTTTATCTTCCGTGACTTCACCTATGACCCGTACGGCATATTCACGTTCAATCTCATGCGAGGGATGCATCATACGATTCGCCAGTTCGCCATCATTGGTAAATAGTAACAACCCGCTGGTATTAATATCGAGACGGCCAATGCTAACCCAACGCGAATTAGTCAGTCGGGGCAATCGTTTAAATACTGTAGGACGGCCCTCCTCATCTTTGCGCGAGCAGATCTCACCCACCGGTTTGTTATATGCCAGCACACGTACTTCGGCTTTAGCAGCTCGAATGACGATACGCTTACCGTTAAATTCAGCAAGATCACCTTCTTTAACTTTGGTGCCCAGCTTAATAACTTCACCATTGATTTTTACATAACCATGCTCGATCCAGCGTTCTACTTCACGACGTGAGCCGAAACCCATGCGCGATAGCGCTTTTTGTGCACGTTCTTCAGACTGATCTTCGGTCATATGAGTATTGGCAATCTATAGTGGAAATATTAACTGGGTTTTAAGCGCCAGTTGCCGACGTTATTTCAACATCGGCATCATCTATATCTTCTAACTTAGCCTCTTCCGTGGCCTTTTCCTGTACAACCACCTGTCCAGCTTCCAGCTCATCGATAGCTCCAGCGACCTCTTCGGATTCGACCTCAGAATCAGACACTTCAGCGTGGTGATCACGCAGTGCCAACTCAGGGTAGGCTTTATCCAGATCTTTAATTTCAGCCAGCGTGGGCAGATCATCGAGTGATTTTAAATTGAAATAATCGAGAAACTCACGGCTGGTACCGTACAAAGCTGGTCTGCCGGGAACATCTTTATGTCCAAGTACCTTAACCCACTCACGCTCCTGTAAAGTACGAATAATATTGGAGCTAACACTGACACCACGCACCTCTTCAATTTCACCACGAGTAATCGGCTGGCGATAGGCGATCAATGACATAGTTTCCAGCAGGGCGCGAGTATAACGCGCGGGTTTTTCTTCCCACAGACGCCCTACCCACTCAGCAAAATCCTGTTTAACCTGGATTCTGAAACCACTGGCGATCTGTTTTAACTCAAAACCACGATCGGCATACTCCTCGGCTAAATCATGTAAAGCTTTACGAATATCGTCTCGCGTTGGCCTGTCTTCATCACCATCGAAAATAGCATCTAACTGCTGCACACTCATCGGTTTATCAGCGGCCAGTAAAACGGCTTCCATAATTTTTTTAAGCTTTTCCAACGTCATTTCAGATACCTTTTAATCACTTTCAGGCAATGCGCCCTTATTTTTCACTGCTTGAAGCAGCCTTAATATGAATAGATGCAAACGGCCCGGACTGAACCAGATCAATCAATTGCTCTTTCACCAGCTCCAGCAAAGCCAGCAAAGTCACCACTAAACCGCGGCGACCCTCTTCCATAGTAAACAGCGAGGTGTAGTCAGTAAAACCATCCGCAGTAATAATTTCCAGTACTTTACTCATGCGTTCTCGCACCGACAGTGCTTCACGCTGAATCTGGTGGTGGCTGTACATAGCAGAACGGGCCATGGCATCCTTAAATGCCATCAATAAATCTCTTAAATCTACTTCCGGCACTGGCCGGTCACGCTCCAGCAGCGGTAGCTCAACGTCAGTCAGATAGACATCACGACCCACACGCGGCAATTCATCGAGATTCTGAGCCGCCTGTTTGAAGCGCTCATATTCCTGCAAACGGCGTACCAGCTCTGCACGAGGATCTTCTTCTTCATCCACAGACTCTGGGCGTGGTAATAACATGCGCGATTTGATCTCCGCCAGCATCGCCGCCATAACCAGATATTCTGCTGCAATCTCTATTTTCAGTGTCTGCATCAAGTCGATATAAGTCATATATTGCCGGGTAATCTCAGCAATAGGTACTTGTAGAATATCCAGATTTTGTCGTTTGATCAGGTACAACAGCAGATCCAGCGGCCCTTCAAAAGCTTCAAGAATAACTTCGAGTGCATCAGGTGGAATATATAAATCCTGAGGAATAATAGTCAGAGGCTCACCCTGCACCAGAGCGAACGGCATTTCATTCTGTTTCGATCCGTTGCTGGCAACGTCGGGCTGTTGATTAGATTCAGTCATTATAGATAGGCAATACCCATGGCTTTTCTTACTTCTTCCAGTGTATCACGAGCGACATCGCGTGCTTCCTCATTTCCATCTGCGATGATGGCCTTAACCGTACCCATATCATCCTCATATTCGCGCGCACGTGCCTGAATAGGCTTAAGCTCAGCGAGCACAGCATCAATCACCGGTTGTTTGCAATCGACACAACCAATACCCGCACTTCGGCAACCTTCAAGCGCCCACTCCTGCTTTTCCTGATCAGAATAAACCAGATGGAACTGCCAGACCGGACACTTGGCCGGATCACCCGGATCATTGCGACGGACACGTGCCGGATCAGTCGGCATGGTACGTATTTTTTTGCTAATGTCGTCAGGGGTGTCACGCAAAGAAATGGTATTACCGTAAGACTTGGACATTTTTTGACCATCCAGACCCGGCATTTTCGAAGCTGGCGTCAACATAGCCTGTGGCTCAGGTAAAATAATCTTGCCAGAGCCTTCCAGATAACCAAATAAACGCTCCTTATCACCAATAGAAATATTCTGCTGTGAATCCAGCAGCGCCTTGGCTACATTCAATGAGTCCAGAACACCTTCTTCCTGATATTTTTTACGACAGTCCATAAACATACGGGCATTCTTTTTACCCATTTTGGCCACAGCCTGCTCAGATTTTTCTTCAAAACCTGGTTCACGTCCATAAAGATGATTAAAACGACGCGCCACTTCACGAGTCAACTCAACGTGTGCGACCTGATCTTCACCTACCGGCACCATGCCCGCTTTATAAACCAGAATATCCGCACTTTGTAATAAGGGATAACCCAGAAAACCATAAGTGGCGAGATCTTTTTCTTTAAGTTTTTCCTGTTGATCTTTATAGGTAGGAACGCGCTCCAGCCAACCCAGCGGGGTAATCATCGACAACAGTGTATGCAACTCGGCATGCTCAGGTACCTGAGACTGAATAAATAATTTGGCTGAGCCCGGACTGATCCCCGCCGCCAACCAGTCAATTACCATTTCCCAGGTGCTGGACTCAATCATCGAAGGATCTTCGTAATGTGTAGTCAGTGCGTGCCAATCAGCCACAAAAAAGAAGCACTCGTATTCGTGCTGCAAATTTACCCAATTCTTCAAAACACCGTGGTAATGCCCCAGATGCAAACGACCAGTTGGTCGCATGCCTGAAAGCACACGCTGGTGCTGTGTTGGTAAGCTACTCAATTCAACTCCTTAAAAATGAAAAACCATTTTGATCAGCGCAGCAAAAAACTGCACCATCGGCCACAGGATTTTACCTAATATGCCAGTAACTAACAGAAAAATAACCACGAACATGCCATAAGGCTCAATTTTCATAAATGGCACAGCTAGTTGTGGCGACATCACACCGGCCACAATCCTGCCACCATCCAGCGGAGGAATCGGCAACAGGTTCAGCACCATAAGAATCAGGTTGATAGTAATGCCCGCATCACCGACCTCAACGATGTAAATCGCCAACTCACTACCCGGTGAATACATGGCCTGCCCGATAGCACCCAGCAACCCCCAGCCACAGGCCATAAGAAAGTTTGAGGCAGGCCCGGCAAGTGCAACTACAGCCATATCCAGTAGCGGTTGTTTAAAGTAACGCATATCCACTGGCACCGGTTTTGCCCAGCCGATAATGAAGCCGCTCAGCATCATTAAAGCCAGTGGCAACACCACCGTGCCTATCGGATCGATATGTCGAATCGGGTTCAGGCTGATACGCCCCAATGCCCTGGCGGTAGGATCACCCAACTTATTTGCCATCCAGCCGTGCGCTGCCTCGTGCAGAGTAATGGCGAATAAAACCGGTATAGCCCAAACGGCAATATCATAAATAATTTCGGAAGGATTCATTTAATAATCAAATAGATAAAATACAAACTGAATAAAGTAGATCACATAAAGTAAAAGGCAAACCGGCTGCAATACAAAACCAAGTTTACATGAAAGCCCGTCATCAGGCAGTCGAAACTATGACCCTCATTCCAGGCCGTGATCTTTACCTTTACCTTGCCTGCGCAGGTTAGGCACACCCTCATTCAAACGAATTACCGTGGTTGGCTCGTGTCCGCAGTGACCACCATCAATAATGAGATCGACCTGATTCTGCAGCGCTGCCCTTACATCCTCAGCATCAGTGACAGGAAAGTCTTCGCCCGGCATCACCAGCGTACAGCTCATCAAAGGCTGACCGAGCTCCTCGAGCAAAGCCTGCACTATCGGATGATCTACCACCCGAATACCAATAGTGCGCCGCTTGGGGTGCATCAGGCGACGCGGTACTTCGTGGGTCGCGTTCAGAATAAAAGTATAAGGCCCCGGCGTCAGCGACTTGAGCATACGGTAATCGGTGTTCTCGATTTTGGCGTAAACGGCGATCTCGGAAAGGTCACGACAGACCAACGTTAAATTATGTTTTTCATCAATCCTTCGGATACGGCGAAGCCTTTCCAGCGCATCTTTATCGCCCAGATGACAACCTAGCGCATAACTGGAATCGGTTGGGTACACAATCACCCCACCGTTATGAATAATCTCCACTGCCTGCTTGATTAAACGCGCCTGTGGATTAACCGTATGAATTTCGAAGTACTGACCCATGAACACTACCCTATTTAAACTGGCGGCATTATAGTGGTTTCTCATTCACTACGATACAATGCCGGAAACCCTGACTCCTGAACCCGGCAACAATAGCACTGTCGTAGTTAAACAATAGCGGCGGCCGTGGAACTCTTAAACCTATATCGAGCTTTAACAATATGAAGTTACTTGTTGATTTTTTTCCAATTATTCTATTTTTTATTAGCTACCATCAGGCTAATTTCCTGGTCGAAAACACCTTTATCGGCGCACTGCTCGACCCCACTAAATCCGAGCTGATTACCGCTACCATCGTGGCGACCGGCGTCGCCATCGTCGCCAGTTTTGTACAGGTCAGCTACCACTGGATACAGACCCGCAAGTTCGAAAAAATGCACCTTTTCTCGCTGGCCCTGATCACCGTGCTGGGCGGCCTGACCATCATGTTCGGCAACCCCGACTTCGTCAAATGGAAACCCACGGTACTCAACTGGCTGTTCGCGGCCGTGTTTTTCATCAGCTTTTTCATCGGTGAAAAGACCCTGGTTGAACGCGCCATGGGCAACCAGATCGAACTACCCGCAGCCATTTGGAATCGTCTCAACATTGCCTGGGTGGTGTTCTTCCTGATCAGTGGCGCCGCCAACCTCTACGTTGCCTTCTTCTACGCGCTGGAACTGGACGAAAAAACCCGCATGGATACCTGGGTCGATTTCAAACTCTTCGGCCTCATGGGGCTAACACTCGTCTTCATCATCCTGCAGGCCATCTACCTCACCCGCCACATCAGCGAGGAAGACGAAGCCATCGAAGAAACCATAGAAGCTGAAAAACATGCTCATGAGGACAAATAAATGCTATATGCCATCATCGCTCAGGACATCGAAAACAGCCTCGAAAAAAGACTGGCCGCCCGCCCGGCCCATCTCGAGCGCCTCAACGCCCTGCTCAACCAGGGTCGACTGATCCTCGCCGGCCCCCACCCCGCCATCGACAGCGAAGACCCGGGTGACGCCGGCTTCAGCGGCAGCCTGGTGGTCGCCGAGTTTGACGACCTGGAAGCCGCCCAGTCCTGGGCCAATGACGACCCCTACATGCACGCCGGCGTATACGACAAGGTCACGGTCAAACCGTTTAAGAAAGTATTTCCCTAAACAGACAAGTTTCTTATTGCCGTTACAGCAGAATCCGTTAGAATACCCAGCCTGTGTGCCGGGGTGGCGGAACTGGTAGACGCGCCGGATTCAAAATCCGGTTCCTTTGCGGGAGTGCCGGTTCGATTCCGGCCCTCGGTACCACACAAATTCAATAAGTTACGTTATTTTCAGAAAATCCTCACCCTACTCTGAAATTTCCGTGTAGACATAGTGTAGACAGTTGAATATTCTATATACCTAGATACTCACTGCCTTCTTTATTGTTCTTCAATCTAGTCTTAAGTAATCAACAACAATCAAAACTAAGCATTATTAACTTAAAATCCCTCGGGGGCAACCCCATGCCGGTTCGATTCCGGCCCTAGGCACCATCATTAAAATCAACGACTTATGGGTCGTTTTTTTGCTTCTGGATCTTCTAAAATACAAGTTTAAAAACCATCGTGTAGACGCAATGTAGACAGTTAACTGGCAAAAAATCACACATCGCAATTAAAATAGTATTTTTAGTAGATTTTCCTTTATTATCCCCAAGCAGAAGTTAACAAAAAAGGATTAAGCAATATATGCTTAAAAATTATTGTGCTGGAGCGCAATGGTATGAGATTAGTTTTATTTTTTTTATACGCTTACTTATATCTAATGGCCTTATGGGGTTTTTCGGCAATACTCAAAGCTCTAAACTATCTAGATACAACCATTCTTATAATCAATAACACAATAGATTTTTTTAGTGAAAACATAATTTCACTTGCTCTCAATATTCAATCACACACACCAGATGCAAAATTTATCTCAGATATTGCTGGATTTGAGGCAGTAATTATTGGTATTGCAATACCATTAAGTTTTGATGTGATATCTAGGATATCAGAAAGATATAAGTCAGATGTAATAACAACCAAATTCTTAAGTCACTGGTCAAGCAAATTATTACTACCATTTTTGCTAATAAATATTTTTATTGCTATATCGTTACGATTTTTCCATGTTGAAACAAATACTGTAAATGAAGAATTTTGGGTGGTCTTTTCATGGATTATATATGCTGGTTTTATTAGTACAGCCTTAATTCTTTTCTATTATTTCAGGTTAGTACAACAATTTGCTGGAAATACAGATTACATAATAAAGGAATTGTTAAATGAAGCTGGAAAATATATTCACAAATAAAAAAAAGTCTAGCCAGAAACACTTTATAAGTGCTATTGAAGGCATTGGTGACATACTCATTTACGAAACCAGTAGACGGTCAAAAAACGCAATCATAATAGAATCTTTAAACTCCATTTATGAAATTACAGAGAATTTATTTAAAATACGCGAACAAGATCCAGATAAATTCGATAATATTGTTTTTACTAAAGAATTTATTGATTTCCATAAATCCGATCAAGAAGGCGCACAATTCAGCCTTGGGCTACGATCAGAAAAACATACAATTACATTCACCACAATAATAACTCAGTTTTCTCGCATACATGATGCTGCAAATGAAACAAAAAACAATGAAATATGCAGGAATACCGTATATAAATTAATTAATATACTAAACACCATAAGCTCAAAACCAGGCTTAGACTTATTTGTCGAACAAGTTCTTAGAATTATTTACGATATATCGGTAGTTTCACTAAAAGATGATGTCTCATCAAAATATGCAGCCACATCACATTGGTATACAGACACGGTATTTAACAGCCTGTTCAATGAAAAGAAATTTGATGTCTCATATTTGCCATTATTTAATAGGTGTTTTTTTTCAACAATACAGCATATGATTTCTAATGGTTACAAATCTGAATACGATAACTTAGTAAGCATGTTAATTGATGGAGTGAGCATCCCATCTTACAATAATGGAAAAATATGGGATTTTGGGCGGCTACTATCAAGGCTAGACCCAGAAAAGTATCGAGAAATATCCAATACAAAAGAAATTGGTAAAAAAATTGCATTACTTGCAAATACTAAAATCACTTCAACTGAGAATTATAACGACTGGATAAAAGAATTAAACTCCCTGAAATCAATATTATCACCAAACATCCCTGATCATAATATTGATGAATTTAATGAGCTGGAAAAGGATTCGATTGATTACGTAGAAAGCCAATTAAAACTTCACGATCTTATTACAATTGCATACGCTACTGGGTCATACTGCTTATTTAAAAAACAATATGAATTCATAATGTCTTTATGGGAATACAAGCAGCCACAAGATGCTGATGCAACATGGACTAGTCATGACCTGGTTCCAGACACAGTTCCATCAATAATAAATTTTTATTGGTTTTCTCAGAACAATAAATATAAATTCTGGGAAGGGCATCATGGTAGCTCATTATATAACAAACAATATTTTTTACTCTTGCTTGCAAGAGCCATAACGAAAGCTCCTGAATATTCAGATAAAAATGAATTTAAAGTTATATATACACTACCAGATTTATCAGTTCGTAAAGCGCACTCTCTGCAGCATAGCGTAGACGGACTATGCAAAATAGCGGCTTCATTAATATCAAATATTGAAATGCTAGAGAGTTTAGACTTCAAAATTGATGAGAAAGAAACATTATTCTCTAAAACGCTAGTCAATCTATTGATATCCATAAAAAATCAAGCTAATGAGCGGATAAAAAAAGCGCATGTCGAAATGGAAATTTCAACTGAAATGACCGATCAATTCAAGATTGATGTACTAAGCGGATATGAGAGCAACTCTATACTGAAAGATATCTTTAAGCACTACAAAAAATATTTACCCATTTTGAGCTCGAAGAACACCGGAAATATTGAAAGATATGGTATTAATCAATTAGCTGATAAAGAAATGTTTTTTGATGATTGGCATGTTAGTTACACTGGCTTTGGAAAAAACTACGGTAGTATCTTAGGTAATAGTGAAAGTTTGCGAGCATTTCTTGAGATAAAAGAAAAGTGTGTAAAAATAAATGTAAATAATTTTTGGGGTTTTCTTAAAAGAGATGAAAATCTTGACGACCTGATAATTTTATTAGCAGGTTACGATGCATATACATATTTTAGTAACCATGAATATTTTACACCACATTGGAAAATTGACTCCTTTACGACATCTATGAAAGGTTTTTGTGGCTGGATAACAGTACATGATAAAAATGTGCCCATATTCAAAATCACAAAAAATCATGATCAAAGGGGTGCGATTCTTGTGAGAGCTTCAACATTAGGAATGTGGGAGCAGTTATCGCCTATTAATAAGAATGAAAGTAATGATGATCTTTGTGATAGTTTATATATAAAAATACAATCATACTCAAATGATAGCGAATTAAAGAAAAATTTAATTTTAAAGAGCCCTGATTGGTTATTAGAAAAAGGAGATAATGACAAGCAAAATCAATATCTCGACACAAAAGCATTAATTAACATATATGAGAGATACAGATACATTAGCAGAGAGGATTTTGAGGGTTATGATATTATTCTTAATGATAAGGTTGAATTATTAAACCCACTAAAGGTCGATTTTCAAACTAAAGTTCCTACTAGTACAGAGAGTGAAGTCAACGGTAATATTTCATCTACGCCTCAGCTACCAAGTCCAGATAAAATTTTACCAATACTCGCTGAAGAACCTGAAAATGACAAAGATAAAAAATAGTGGAAAAAACATTACAAATTGGCCAGAGTCAGCACCAAGAGAAAGAAAGAAAGAGAGAAGGGTCAGGTCTTGCCTTTTGCCTTTTCAGCTCAACTTCTTGAACACGGGTCGCACCGACGCAAGTTATCTATCGTTACCACGCGGAGCGTGGAAACGATGGAAC
>JAOUNI010000009.1 GCA_029881035.1 Gammaproteobacteria bacterium
GGATACCGACGACTAGAACATGCATATCCACCTGGTCGCAGCCGGACATAAAATGCCCGCCTGGGTGGACGCTGCCTGTGCTGATTTTCTCAAGCGATTACCGCCCGAGCTGAAGCTCAATCAAATATTAATCCCCACCATCAAACGCGGTAAAAATGCCGATATCCAGCGCATCATCCGCGACGAAAGCCGCAACCTGCTTGCTGCAGTGCCGGCCCATTGCCAGATCGTGGCGCTGGATGTGCTGGGCAAACGCGTTACCACCGAAAAGCTGGCCAGTATTCTGGATAACTGGATGCAGCAGGGGCAGGACATCGCTTTAATTATTGGTGGGCCGGATGGGGTATCTGACGAGCTGCTGCAAAAAGCGGTACTGAAAATTTCCCTGTCCGACCTGACTTTCCCGCATCCGCTGGTGCGGGTGATCGTGGTTGAGCAACTCTACCGGGCGTGGAGTATTTTGAATAATCACCCCTATCATCGTGGTTAATGATGAGCTCGCCCTTGCTTTTGCTGTTATAAGCCTTGAAAAGGTAAAATCAATCCCCACTTTATTAGCTGGTTAATTTTTTCTATTATTTTTCAAAGATTTATCTGGAGAGATGTGTAATGAGTGTTGATACAACAACCGAAACGATGGAATTTCAAACCGAAGCGCGCCAAATTTTGCATTTGATGACGCATTCGTTGTACTCGAACAAGGAAATTTTTCTGCGAGAACTGATTTCAAATGCCTCTGATGCTTGCGACAAACTGCGTTTTGAAGCGCTGTCGGACAGCAGCCTGTACGGCGATGATACCGAGCTGAAAATCACGGTTGATTTTGACGAAGCGGCCAACACGGTCACCGTGCGCGATAACGGCATCGGCATGAACCGGCAGGAGATGATCGAAAATATCGGCACCATTGCCAGTTCCGGTACGAAAAAATTCCTTGAAAAACTGTCTGGCGATCAGGCTAAAGATTCACAGATGATCGGTCAGTTCGGTGTCGGTTTTTATTCCAGCTTTATTGTTGCCGACAAGGTCACCGTCACCAGTCGTCGCGCCGATGTTGCAGAAGATATGGCGGTAATCTGGGAATCAGACGGTCACGGCAGTTTCACGCTGGGACACACCACAAAAGCAGATCGTGGCACTGAAATCGTCTTACATCTGAAAGAAGACGAAAAAGAGTTTGCCAACAACTATCGTTTGCGCAATATCATCAAGCAGTATTCCGATCACATTTCTCTGCCCATCAATATGCTCAAGGTGCATTACAAAACCAAGGATGATGAAGAAGAGCCTGCACCAGAATATGAGCGCGTGAACAGCGCTTCTGCTTTGTGGACTCGCGACAAAAAAGACATCAGTGATGAAGAATACAAAGATTTCTACAAACACGTCAGCCATGATTTTGAAGATCCATTGACCTGGATTCATAACCGTGTCGAAGGTAATCAGAGTTATTCAACGCTGCTGTACATTCCGGCGAAAGCGCCGTTTGATTTATATGATCGCGATCACAAGCGCGGTATCAAGTTATACGTGAAACGTACCTTCATCATGGATGACGCCGAGCACCTGATGCCGAACTATTTGCGTTTTGTTAAAGGCGTGGTCGATTCGGACGATTTGCCGCTGAACGTCTCGCGCGAAATTTTGCAGCAGAACAAGGTTACTGATCGTATTCGCGGTGCTTCGGTGAAAAAAGTGCTGGGCCTGTTGGAGTCGATGGCGAAAGACAAGCCGGAAGATTACACTTCGTTCTGGAAGACCTTTGGTCAGGTGATGAAAGAAGGTCCGATCGAAGACTTTGGCAATAAAGAACGTATTGCCAAATTACTGCGTTTTAGCAGTACCGAAACCGGCAGTGCTGATCAGGCCGTTTCACTGGAAGATTATGTCAGTCGTATGAAAGATAAACAGGAAAAAATTTATTTCATCACTGCCGAAACTTACAATGCAGCGAAAAACAGCCCGCACCTGGAAGTGTTCAAGAAGAAAGGTGTTGAAGTATTGCTGTTGAGTGATCGCGTCGATGAATGGCTGGTGTCACACTTGACCGAATTCGATGGCAAGCCACTGCAATCAGTAGTGCGCGGCGATCTGGATCTTGGTGATGAAGAAGACCAGGCCGAGAAAGAAAAACTGACCGAAGAGTTTAAGAGTGTTACCGAAAAAGTGAAAAATCTGCTGGAAGAAAAAGTCAGTGAAGTGCGTATGTCGCACCGACTGACCGATTCACCATCCTGTCTGGTGCTCAATGAAAGCGACATGAGTGATCAGATGCAAAAGATTCTGCAGGCAGCCGGGCAGTATGTGCCCAAAGCCAAGCCTGTGCTGGAGTTGAATCCTGATCACGCGCTGGTGAAGAAATTGCAAGGTCTGAGTGATGATGCGCTCAATGACTGGTCTATGCTGTTGTTTGAACAAGCGGCACTGGCGGCGGGTAATCAGCTTGAAGATTCTGCAGAGTTTGTTAAACGTGTGAATCGCCTGTTGATGAATTAAGCCTGGCTTTTATTCTATATATTGAACCTCTGCCCTGATTGTTGAGCCATGTTAGTTAACAATATGAAATATTTGTTGGTCGCTACCTTCGTGTTAATAGGATATGTTGGTAGTGTCATGGCTGATGCTGAAATTCAGGCAGAGGTTCGGTATCTATACGTTCAGCCAGGTCAGACGCTGCATAATATTGTCAGCAAACTTTACCCAGGTCGTAAAAAAGACTGGCCATGGTTGCGTAGCGAAATTGTACGTATCAATCCTGATTCTTTTGTAGATGGTGAAGAAGCACAAATGAAAGCGGGTGTTCGCCTGGAATTGCCGAAGCGATATGTGTCTGAACGTAACAGTAAAAAAATAGCGCCATTATATGTAGGTGATGTGGTCAAAACTCGAGGTGAGGCTTTGGCTGTAGGTAAAAACAGGGTTTCTCGTTCTTTAACGGCGGGTGATCGTGTCTATTTGGGTGATAAGCTGATTACAGGTGCTGATGGTTTTATACGACTGCACATGATTGATAATGCTCTGCTGGATTTGCGTTGTTACAGCATCATGGTAATCGAAGAGTATGCATTGCAGGATAAAGACAGACGTAGTGTTTTTAATTTGTTACAGGGCGGATTGAGAAAAGTAACGGGTGAAATAGGTAAATGGGGCCATGATGTTTATGAGTTGCGCACACCAGTAGCTAGTGTTGGCGTGAGAGGGACAGAATATGCGTTACGCGTATTTCAGAGCAAAGGTTGTGATGGTACGGTCGATATCGAAGATAATGGTTTATATCTGAAAGTAATTAAAGGTATTGTTGACGTCCATAACAATAAGAGCAACATAAAAACGGCAGTGGTTAAAGATGATACTTTGTATATAAAAACGCCTGATGCTATACCCGTTAAAAATGTCGTGAAACCAGGTGTGTTTTCGCCTGTTATCGAGGAGGAGGAAAAATCTGGGGCTGAGGATGGCTCGAGTAATTACGGCTGGTGGTTGCTGGCGTTGATTATACTGGTACTTTAAAATTTAAAACTAGGTCGAAGAATCAGGCGAAAATTATCTGACTGGCTTTGTAGTGAGCCGCTGTATTTACTATTCTCCAGAATAAAACCAACACCAAATTCAAATGCACTTTTTGCGGCACCAAAAGGCGCTGGCCATTTTTTATTGATGAACAGGCTTTGCTGAATCAGTGCATAAGTGTTTTTATTTAATTCGATCTTGTAATCGATATCGGCATTTTCGAACCAGGAAATTTCATTAGATGCTGCATCGAAATGGTTGCGTCGTAAGCCAAAATAAATAACGTCAATAATATCGGGATGCTCGTGCAGTTTTGCACCGACGCGCAAACTCCAGCTTAATGTTTTGTTCTTGAAATCCTGATCACCCTTGGTTTTCCACTCTAGCTCCAGCCAGTTATCGTCGATATAGGTATTGTTGACGATATGCTTGTCACCGATGCTGGCAAGATATCCGGTATAACCACGGTTACTGGTTTTGACATCCTCGCCGAGTTTGACAAAACGTATGATGCTACCAAAAAAGAATGAAAGCGCATAAGGTTCTTCGAAACCTTCAGTAAAAGCCTGCACAATATTCAAGTCTCCCCTAAGTTCACCTTTTTCATAAGTGCTGGGGTGGTTTTTTTTGAGGTATTCACCGAGCATTGGTAGCGGGTTGACACTGATCTCGACGAGCATGAAGCGAGGCATGGTGAAAGCACTTTTAAGTAGGCGGTGATAAACTTTGGCTTCGTCGTCTTCTGTGACTTCGGGAATCTCTGAATCGGTCAACGGGATATAATAGCCAGCATTGCTATAGTATGGGTCAAATTCGAATTCGAGTGAATTTTCGGCATGGATAGTTGTGCTACTGCATAACCAGAGCAAGGGAAAAACCAGGATATTTCTTGAAGCGCAAAACCACATGATACAGAGTTAAGAATGTTAAATGTTTATTATCATGAGTGAATCAATCCGTATCGATAAATGGTTATGGGCTGCGCGATTTTTTAAAACACGTGCATTAGCTGCCGAAGCCGTTAATGGTGGCAAGGTACACCTCAACGGCAATCGCGTCAAACCTGGGCGTGAGGTTCAGGTGGGTGATAGCCTAACCATTCATCGTAGTGGTTATACGTTTGATATTACCGTACAAGGGATCAACAAGCAGCGACGTCCGGCGAAAGAAGCACAATTATTATTTGAAGAAAGTGAAGATAGTATTGCCAGGCGGGAAGAGCAGGCTGAGAATCAGCGGTTAGCTGCCTGTGGCCATCACGCGCCAGATCATCGACCTAATAAACGAGAACGTAGGCATATTGTGAAGTTTACGCGGAAGCATGAATAAATAGAGTGATTTATATGTCAAGACCTGAAACTCCGTCTATCACCGTTGATATCATCATCGAAATGCACAACCAGCCGAACAGGCCAGTTGTTTTAATCGAACGCAAATATCCACCTCATGGCTGGGCGATTCCGGGTGGTTTTGTCGATGTAGGTGAAACAGTGAGTACTGCAGCAGTTCGCGAGGCACTGGAGGAAACCGGTCTTAATGTGACATTGGATATGTTGCTGGGCTGTTATTCGGATCCGGCTCGTGATGATCGGGGGCATACAGTGAGTATGGTTTATATTGCACATGCTAGTGGTGAGCCACGGGCTGCTGATGATGCGGTGAATGTATTATTGCTGAATCCCTGTGATAAAACTGAGTTATCGAAAGTGCTGCTGGCTTTTGATCATGAACGTATTCTTGGTGATTATTGCAATTATCGGCAGACTGGGCTGATTGCCCTGCCGGATTGAGTCTTAATTTCTTAACCCACTGTTTTTTGGTATAATTTTCGACCTTGGCGTACACTGGTGCGCTTTATCGTTGAAGAGAGTCTTTTTTGAGTAATCGAACCCTGTCACTTGATGACCGTACCCATGAGTATTTGCTATCCGTTTCGGTGGCTGAAAGTGAATTGCTACGTGAGCTGAGAGAGGAAACCGCGGCTGAGAACCAGTTTGCGGTGATGCAGATTTCGCCTGAACAGGGACAGTTTATGAATTTGTTACTGAAGTTGATCGGGGCAAAGCGGGCGCTGGAAATAGGTACTTTTACGGGTTATAGCTCAATCTGTATTGCCAATGCATTGCCTGATGACGGCGAGTTGATCTGTTGTGATAATTCTGGCGATTGGACGCTGATGGCAAGAAAGTACTGGCAGAAAGCGGGCTTGCAGGACAAGATCAAACTGTACTTGCAGGATGCTTCGATTACCTTGCAGCTGCTACTAGATGGAGCTTTTGCGGGCAGTTTTGATTTTATTTTTATTGATGCAGATAAACAGAATTATCCTCTGTATTATGAGCAGTCGCTGAAGTTGCTTCGTAAAGGTGGTTTGTTGGCTATTGATAATACTCTCTGGTCAGGTAGTGTTGCTGACCCGGAAAACATGGAGCCGGGCACGCGTGCCATCAGGCGTTTTAATGAAATGGTAAAAAATGATAACCGGGTGATCAAAAGTCTGGTGCCGATTGGTGACGGTCTTACTCTCATCGTTAAGGATTTTGAATAATGTTGAAGTGGTTGAAAAAGCGCAGGGAAAATAAAAAAAGAGAAAAAGCGCCGGCGAAAAAAAATTACTCGGTGGATGTCAGAATCATTCCCCGTGCTGAACATGGTATATCGCGCAAAAATATTGATGAAAGTGCGCTGAAAGTTTTATACGGGTTGCATAAAGCGGGTTATCAGGCTCATCTTGTTGGCGGTGCAGTTCGTGATTTGCTATTGGGGCAACGTCCTAAAGATTTTGATGTGGCCACTGATGCGACTCCCGAGCAGGTTAAAGCGTTATTTCGAAACTGTCGCTTGATCGGACGTCGTTTCAGACTGGCGCATATTCATTTTGGCCGCCATATCATAGAAGTCGCAACTTTCCGTGGTCATCATGGTGATTCACAATCCGGGCATCAGGATGATTCCGGTCGTATTCTTCGAGACAATGTTTACGGTGATATTGAGCAGGATGTCTGGCGACGTGATTTCACTGTCAATGCACTGTATTACAACATAGCTGATTTTTCGGTGATTGATTATGTTGGTGGTTATGAAGATGTTAAGCAGGGGCGTTTGCGTTTAATCGGTGATCCGGATGAGCGTTATCGTGAAGACCCGGTGCGTATGCTGCGAGTGATTCGTTTTTCGGCCAAATTGAGCTTCAGTATAGATGAGAGTTGTCAGCGATTTATTCGTGATCAGGGCGCTATACTCAGAGATGTGCCCGCGGCACGTTTATACGAAGAAGTGTTGAAGTTGTTTCATGCTGGCCATGCCATTAAAAGTTTTTGTGGCCTGAGGGAATATTTTTTGCTGGAGCATTTATTCCCTGAAGCTGCAGTTGCACTGGATGGTAATGAGGTGGCTTTGAAGTTTTTGCAACTGGCGATGCAGAGTACCGATGAGCGTATCCATCAAAATATGCCGGTGACTCCTGCCTTCTTATTCGCTGCTTTATTATGGGCGCCGTTGCAGGTGCGCACCGAGAAACTTCTGGCAAAAGGTGAGCCTCATTCACTAGCATTACAAAAATCAGCTTCTGCGTTAGTCTCAGAACAAGTTCGTCATGTTTCTATTCCAAAACGTTTTACCATGGTGATGCGTGATATCTGGGCATTGCAATCACGTTTTTCTTATCGTACCGGTAAACGAGTAGATTCAGTATTTGAACATCCTAAATTTAGAGCCGGTTACGATTTCTTGTGTCTTCGAGCTCAGGCGGGAGAAATTTCAGAAAAGGATTGTCAATGGTGGACTGAGTTCCAGAAGAACTCTCCGGAAGCGCAGAAAAAGGTTACTGAGCCTCACGTTCGCCGCAGGCCGCGTCGTCGACCACGAAGCGATAAAACAAACAATTGATACATGGTGAGTCGGTTTGTATGGGCGATTATATCGGTGCTTTTATCGGCCTGGGCAGTAATCTCGAACAGCCCATCGAACAGATCAAGGCAGCAGTTGCTGCCCTGAAAAAATTACCGGGTACACAATATATCGGCGACTCGGGTTTGTATCTGAGTAAGCCGTTACTTTTGGAAGGAGCGCAGCAGGAACTACAGCCTGATTATTACAATGCGGTGGCTTTACTGGATACGAGGCTTGAGCCGCTGGTTTTGCTGGATTATCTGCAGGTAATTGAAACAAATCAGGGACGTGTACGTGAACATCGTTGGGCGGCCAGAACACTTGATCTTGATATTCTGATGATGGGTCAAAAACAGCTCGATGAGGCACGTTTACAGTTGCCACATCCAGGCATTTGTCAGCGTGAATTTGTACTATATCCCTTGCAGCATTTGTGTGAGAAATTACAGCAAGCTGATTTGCAAATCCCCGGTCATGGTATGCTAAGTGAAATGATAAAAAGCTGTTCTAAAAATGATTTGATATATGTTGGAGAAGTTGTATGAATGAGGCAAATGCCAGCCTGAGTCTGTCACATAAGTGGCCAGCTTTTTTGGTGGTAGAAGGGCCTATCGGTGTTGGCAAAACGACACTGGCCAGAAAATTGTCTCGTTCCTTCGATAGTAACTTATTACTGGAAGGTGCGGATGATAATCCGTTTCTGGAACGGTTTTATGAAAACCCAAGGGCTGCCGCTTTACCCACACAATTACATTTTTTATTACAACGTGCACGCCAGCTCAAGGAAATGAAACAGGGAGATATGTTCAGTCCGGTAAGAGTGGCTGATTTTTTAATTGAAAAAGATCGTTTGTTTGCTGAGTTAACGCTGGATGAGGATGAACTGGATTTATACGAGCAAGTTTATTCAAGCTTGACATTGGATGTTCCTAAGCCTGATCTGGTAGTGTATTTACAGGCGCCGGTGGAAGTGTTGCTGAAGCGAATTCAGAAACGCGGCTTTGCCCATGAGCAGATGATCGAAGCGGCCTATCTGCAACGCCTGTGCGATGCCTATATTCGTTTTTTTTATCAATATGCGGAAGCGCCGCTTTTAATTGTAAATGCAGCAGATATTGATTTCGCTAACAATGAAAAAGATTACCAACTTTTATTAGAACGTATATTGGCTAATCGTAGTGGACGACATTATTTTAATCCGTCATCGGTAATTATGCAGGAGCTGGAATAGTTATGAGTGCTCGCCCGGATTCGTCTCAACATGATAGAAAAAAAATCACCGTGCGCAGTCTGCATGAAAAAAAGCAGGCAGGTGAAAAGATTGTCTGTTTAACCGCTTACGATGCCAGCTTCGCGCGCATTCTGGATCAGGCTGAAGTCGACGTGGTGCTGGTCGGAGATTCGCTCGGCATGGTCGTGCAGGGCCATGAAACCACCTTGCCGGTGACAGTCGAAGATATTCTCTATCACAGTCAGATGGTCGCCAATGGCCTGTCGCATGCATTGATGATCGTGGATATGCCGTTCCTGAGTTACACCTCAATTGAGGCTGCGCTGGAAAATGCCGGGCTGTTTATGAAAGAGGCGGGTGCGCACATGGTGAAGCTGGAAGGTGGCGCGGATCAGGTGGATATCGTTTCGGCGCTGGTACAACACGGTATCCCTGTGTGTGCACATCTAGGTCTGCAGCCACAGAAAGTTCACAAGCTGGGCGGTTATCGTGTGCAGGGTCGTGAGACCCGGGCAGCCGAAGCGATGCTGGAAGAAGCCCGGATTCTTGAACAGGCAGGTGCGGATTTACTCGTGCTCGAATGTGTGCCGAATGAACTGGCAGAAATGATTACGCGAGCCTTATCGATTCCGGTGATCGGTATCGGTGCCAGTGCGGCCTGTGATGGCCAGATTTTAGTGCTCTACGATATTCTTGGTTTGAGCATGGGGCGTGTACCTAAATTCAGTCACAACTTTCTGAGCGAAGCCGGCAGTATTGACGGCGCGGTTCGTGCTTATGTTGATGCTGTTAAATCAGGCAAGTTTCCCGGGAAAAATCATGTCTTCAGTTAGTCATCAGGAAAAGAGTCCATTGGTGGCACGAACCATTGACGACGTTCGACAGCAGGTAAAGCTATGGAAGCAGGCGGGTGAGCGTGTGGCTTTTGTGCCGACCATGGGCAATTTGCACGCCGGCCATTTGAGCCTGATTGAGGCGGCCAGAAAAACCGCTGATCGGGTGGTGGTGAGTATTTTCGTCAACCCGATGCAGTTTGGTGAAAATGAAGATTTTGATGATTACCCGCGTACCTTCGATGCTGATATGCATGAGTTGTCAAAAGGTAAGGTGGACATGGTGTTTGTCCCTACGGTGGTGGAAATGTATCCTGGCGAAGCCAGCAGTGCGACCGTTGTCGATGTGCCGAAGCTCTCCGGAATACTCGAGGGAGAGCACCGACCGGGGTTTTTCATCGGCGTGGCCACGGTGGTCAACAAACTATTCAACATCGTTCAACCGGATGTCGCTGTTTTTGGTGAAAAAGACTTTCAGCAGCTGCTGGTGATTATTCAGATGGTGTCTGATCTGGTCATGCCTATCGAAATTCAGTCGGTTGCGACTATGCGTGAACCGGATGGCCTGGCCATGAGTTCACGCAATGGCTATCTGGATGAAGATAACCGTATTCTGGCAGCAAATATTCATCGTTGCCTGCAGCACGTGGTCAAGGCCATCGTCGCCGGAGAAAATCCGAACTACGAAGTCGGACATGCCACTCAGCTACTGGACGATCTGGGTTTTCTGGTCGATTACATTGTGGTGCGCCGACAGCGGGATCTGGCGGTGCCTAAATCGGGAGACAAATCATTGATCGTACTGGCGGCGGCACGGCTGGGCTCGGTACGCCTGATCGATAATATCCCTTTTGAGCTGGAAGATTGAGTTCAGGTAGTTATAGAACAGATGGTGATATGGCTGCGAATATTTCAAAAACTGGTATAATTGCGCTTTATATCGTTCAATCGTTCAGATTAGATTTTTAGATTTATGCAACTGACATTACTCAAGGCTAAATTGCACAAGGCACACGTCACTCATTCCGAGCTCGAATACGAGGGCTCGTGCGCGATTGATAGTACTTTGCTCAATACCGCAGGCATTCACGAATACGAGCAGATCCATATTTATAACGTGAATAACGGCGAGCGTTTTACCACCTATGCGATACGTGCCGAAGCAGGTAGCGGCATTATCTCTATTAATGGTGCTGCCGCTCACAAAGCGAATCCTGGTGACCGTATTATTATTTGTGCTTATGCAGAGCTAGCGCAACACGAAGTGGCTAATTTCCATCCAAAGCTGGTTTATCTTAACGAGCAAAACCAGGTCACAAGAACTTCAAATCAAATCCCGGTTCAGGTCGCCTGATCTGTACTTCTGAGATTTAAATCCAGAAACTTGTCTGCCTAATACTAGACCTACTTTGAGGCTTCGGCTTTTTTGAGTAAATCGAGCGCTTTTTTGTCGGTTGGATGTTTTAACAGGTGTTTTTCTAGTGAAATAATAGCTTGCTCTTTGAGTTCATAAGTTAAATAAACTTCAGCAGCTGCAACCAGATCATCGCCCTCATCAACATCATCTTTTTGTGCAGGAGCGGGTTTGGCTTTTGGTGCAGGTTTTGGTTTTGGTGGAGTAGAGACCTGTGGTTCATGATGTATGATCTTTTCTTCCGCTGCAAGACGAGCCTCTCTGGCTTTATTTTCTTTGGCGTTATTAGCAAAAGCTTTGGCAATAACTATAACGGCTATCAGTACTGATATGCCTAGAATTACCAGTAATAATGTCACGATCCAGTCTGACTGATCAAAATCCATCCTGTTATTCACCTCGATTTTTGTTAGCGTTGATTGAGCAACTGTTGTTGATAGCCTTATGCCCTGATTACGATTTAGTTTAAAACAAGTCTAGATAATTTATATGTAATATCAAGAATAAATGAGTCATGTTTCCGGCTTCCCGTCAGATTCATGTCGCATAATTACTCCTAAGTGTTTTTATCAGACGTTTAGCCCGTATTGCGCATGCCTGCGGCAATAGCATTAATGCTTCTTAATAATGGATCCAGCCATGCATCTCGCTCTTCCTGACTCAGCGACTCATCACGCCAGCGCTTGAGTAACTTGACCTGGATATGATTCAAGGGGTCAAGATATGGATCTCGACGCATTAATGACAAAGCCAACGGTTCGATATCGTCGAGCAGATGATCCATTTCGGCTACCTGCAGAGTGTATTGATAAGTCCGCTGGTGTTCGGCTTCGATCATACCAAAAACACGGTCGCGAACGTCTTCTGATATACACAATTCAGAATACTCCTGAGCAGTCGTCATATCCGCCTTGTATAAAGCCATTTCGGTGTTACTGAGCAGGGCGCGGAAATAAGGCCAGTTTTGATAAAGCTCCTGCAATTTGTGCAGACGAGTTTGATCACCGTTGACCCAGGTTTCCAGTGCGGAACCAATGCCATACCAGGCAGGCAGAGTATGTCTCGATTGCGCCCAGCCGAACACCCAGCCAATGGCGCGCACTGATGTTTTAGAACGATCACCCTTTTTGCGATGCGAAGGCCTTGAGCCGATATTCATCAGGGCAATTTCGCTAACTGGCGTTGCCTCATAGAAATAATCAAGGAAACCAGCTGTTCGATCAGTGAGTGTGCGATAGCTGTTCTCACCGATCTCCATGATCTCGCGCATGATCTGTATGCGCTCTGGCGTGGTGCTGGTTTCGCAGGGCATGACATTGTAACGACTGGCGAGTAGCAGGCCGGAAATACCCATGGTGAGTTCATAGACCGCAGTTTCAGGGTTGCTGTACTTATTCGACAGTACTTCACCCTGTTCGGTAAATTTGATTTCGCCATGAATGGTACCTTCCGGCTGCGCCAGAATGGATTCATAAGTCGGACCGCCGCCACGGCCAATAGTGCCGCCGCGGCCATGGAACAATCGACATTCGATGCCATGTGCATCGGTAAGTTTGATGACTTTCCGCTGTGCTTCGAATAACTGCCATGAAGAAGCCAGGATGCCGCCATCCTTGCAGGAATCAGAATAACCCAGCATGACTTCCTGCTGATTACCAGAGGCCTTAAGTAAAGTTTTGTATACATCATTATTGAATAATGTAGATAAAACGTTTTCGATTTGCTCAAGGTCTTCGATAGTCTCAAATAAAGGTGAAATACGGATATTGCAGAACCAGCCTTTTTTGTTTTTCCCCGCGAGTCCTAGCAACGAAGCCAACCACATGACTTCCATAATGTGGCTGGCCTGATGGGTCATAGAAATGACATAGGTGCCAAAGGCTTTAGGGCTGATCTCATTACGCATCTTCACCATCGCCTGAAAGACTTCAATAGTTTCTTTGTGTAAATCACTCAGTTTATTTTTATCCAGATGGAATTGACTGTCGGCTTTGTCGATCAGGTTGGCAAGCAATTGAATGCGCTCGGCTTCAGATAAAGCCTGGTAATCAATCTTGTCATCCAGTTGCCGCAGAACTTCGGTCACTGCATCACAGTGGCGGGTTGATTCCTGGCGTACATCCAGTTGCATCAGGTAGAAACCGAAAGACTCGACCAGACGAATAAAATCATTGAGTGCGCCTTCAGCAATATTCTGATCACCATGGCCGTGTAAGGAATCACGAATCAGGTACAGATCATCCAGGAACTCTTTCTCTGAGGGGTAAGCGCTTTTAAAAATACTAGTATCTATTATGTCGGTGTGACCATCCACTTTTCTCAGGCTGGCACGGATTCTGTCCAGGTTTTTCTGTAACCGATAACGCATAAAAGCGATTTTGCGGCGATAAGGCGCACGACTGTAAATTGTAGGTTTTGTGGTAAAAACCTCAAAACGAAGATGTTCATCTCGATTCAAACTTTCGATAAAAGCTTCACTGGGTGTGCAAAGTTGGTCTGAATGTGTCAGGTGTTTGAAAATTTCAGTTAACCTGCGCACGTATTCTTCAAGCGCCGCTTCAGACTGCAGATGCAAAGCAAGAATTGTTGTTTCTGGTTTAACATTAGGGTTGCCATCACGATCACCGCCAATCCATGAGCCAAATCTCAGAAAACTAGGGACTGTGATTCTTTCATTGGGGTAGTTTTCGCGAATTCGACGCTCAAGATTTCTATAGATAACAGGAATAGCGTCAAATAAACTTTCCTTGAAATAATAAAGTCCATTTTTAATTTCATCTCTGACCTGCGGGCGATCCTCACGGACTTCATCGGTGCGCCACAAAATCTGAATTTGGGTTTCCAGTTCATGGATAATTTCTTTACGCTGGTCTTTGCCTAAACGGGTGTCGTTCAGTTTTTCGTTAGTCAGGAAAATACGGCGCAGTGCATACAATACACTGCGGCGTTTGGATTCTGTTGGATGGGCAGTGATAACTGGAATATACGCCAGACGATCGAACAGATTTTGTAATTGCCGGGAGTTCATGCCCAGATCTTTTAAATTAGATAAAGCAGAATCGAAGGATCCAACCCAGAGATGGTCGTTCTTTTTACGTTGTCTTAGTTGGCGACGGCGTTGCTGATGCTGCGACGCTTCTTCAGCAATATTCACCAGACTGAAATAGGTGCTAAAAGCACGCACTACCTGAGACAGAGTCTTGGCATCGAGTGATTCGATCAGTGTCATCATATGAGCGCGTTTTACCGGGTCATTTTTTTTGTGTAGAGAGATAAAACCAAGTCGAAGTTTTTCAACCGAGTCATAGACTCTGGCGCCTGCATGGGAAAGAATAACGTTGCCCAGTAGATTGCCAAATAATTTGACGCGTGCACGCAGTTGTTTGTCGCCGCTGGCGGTATTGAGTAGACCCGCAGGTTCCTTCTTTGAGGAGAGGGATGATGACGAGATTTCTGGTGTTTTTGAGTGACTCATATAAATGATACTATTCGAAGCTAGTTGTTCTGTGCACAAGGCGCGATATTATAGCCCAAGCTGCTTTTTGCTGATACACCGGAAATAAATGTGGCATTATTGATGACCTGAATGGTGTAAATGTGTGTTTACGCTAGCTTTAAACTCTAATTAGCTGAAATTTGAAAAAAATACTATGCCAAAATTAACAGAATTACCCGCCTGGAAGGCACTCAAGGCGCATTTTGCAGAGACTAAAAATCTGCATATGAGAGATTTATTTGCTCAGGATAATTTGCGTTTCGAAAAATTCAGCACCCAGATGGATGACATCCTGATGGATTTTTCCAAAAATCGGATAACGGATGAAACCTTCCGTCTATTGTGTGATCTGGCACGTGAGACAAACGTTGAAGGCTGGCGAGATCAAATGTTTGCCGGTCTGGAGATCAATATTTCGGAATATCGGCCGGTTTTACATACGGCCTTGCGTAATCGGGGTAATAAGCCGGTTATAGTCGATGGTGAAGATGTGATGCCTAAAATCAATAAGGTATTACAGCAGATGCGTTATTTTTCCGAGCGTGTGCGCGGCGGGCACTGGCGCGGTTACAGTGGTCACCTGATCAAGGATGTGATTAATATTGGTATCGGTGGTTCCGATCTGGGTCCGCATGTGGTCTGTGATGCCATGAAACCTTTTGCGCAACGTGGCATGAATGTGCATTTTGTCTCGAATATAGACCCGACTCATCTTACTGAAATCTTAAAATTTGTTCAGCCCGAGTCAACTTTGTTTATCGTTTCTTCGAAGTCATTTACTACTCAGGAAACAATGATGAATTCGCACAGTGCGCGTGAATGGTTTGTGCGCACCACGGGTTCAGAAAAAGCCATATGCAAACATTTTGTGGCAGTGACCAGTAACATTAAGGCTGCCAGTGAGTTTGGTATTTTGCCCGAGAACGTGTTCGAATTCTGGGATTGGGTAGGTGGGCGTTACTCACTCTGGTCGGCAATTGGTCTGCCGATTGTGTTGTATCTTGGCATGGATCATTTCGAAGATTTGCTTGCGGGTGCTTATGCCATGGATGAGCATTTTAAAAATACACCCATAGAGAAAAACATACCAATGATTCTGGCCTTGTTGGGTATCTGGTATAACAATTTCTTCGAGGCGCAAAGTCATGCTGTCATGGCTTATAATCAGTATTTGCGCCGTTTGCCCGCACATCTGCAGCAACTGGATATGGAAAGTAATGGTAAAACTATTACCCGTGAAGGTGCACGTGTAAATTATGCTACTGGACCGATTATCTGGGGAGAGTCAGGTAGTAACTGCCAGCACGCATTTTTTCAGTTACTGCATCAGGGAACCAAACCGGTACCAGCCGATTTCCTGATTCCTGCCAAGAGTAAAGATCCCCTGGGTAAACAACATAGCGTTTTATTGGCTAATTTTCTGGCTCAGACTCGCGCTTTGATGAAGGGTAAAACTGAAGCAGAGGCTCGTTTGGAGCTTGAAGCGGCAGGTATGGCAGAAGACAAGATTAACGAGGTCTTGCCGCACAAGGTTTTTGAAGGTAACAAACCTACTAATTCGATTGTGTTTGAAAAACTGGATCCACGTACTTTGGGCTCACTGTTGGCTATGTATGAGCATAAAGTGTTTGTTCAGGGCGTAGTCTGGAATATTAATTCTTTCGATCAGTGGGGTGTAGAGTTGGGTAAGCAGCTGGCAGGTGAGATTTTGGGCGTGCTTTCCAGTCGTGAAAAAACAGACAGCTATGATGTTTCAACCAATGCTTTGCTGGATTATTGCGTATCGCTGAAATTCACTGATTAGTCATTACGGGGTAGTGAAGAAAACCATTTATGGTTTATTTTGTTTAAGCGCCCATTGAATGTGTTCGGCAACCATCGGTGTTGCCTTGGCAAGTTTGTTTTCCAGTGCTGAAATAGTCTCGGTTGAATGTGCTGTATTGCCCAGGGCAATGGCGATATTGCGTAACCAGCGTTGATAGCCAATGCGGCGGATGGCGGAACCTTCGGTGTTGTCCAGAAACTCCTGTTCGTTCCAGTTAAATAGCTCAAGCAGCCTGGGTGCGTCGAGTGGGTGACGGGTTAAAAAATCCTTTTCATTGCTGGGGGTGGCAAAACGATTCCATGGGCAGCAAAGCTGGCAGTCATCACAGCCATAGATGCGGTTACCCATTGCGGCTCTGAACTCTATCGGGATGGAGCCATCCAGTTCAATTGTGAGATAAGAAATGCAGCGCCGAGCGTCGAGCTGATAAGGAGCAATGATGGCTTTGGTCGGGCAGATATCGATGCAGGCCTGACAGCTACCGCAATGTGATTCAGGTACTTTGTTGGTGACTGGCAGGGGCAGGTTGGTGTAGATCTCGCCCAGAAAAAACCACGAGCCTGCTTTTTGGTTGATCAGGTTGGTATGTTTGCCGATCCAGCCCAGTCCGGCTTTTTCAGCCAGTGGTTTTTCCAGCACAGGTGCGCTGTCAACAAAAACACGATAGCCAAAATCGCCGATCTCGGCGTTAATTCTGCTGGCCAGTTTTTGCAGTCGTTTGCGCATCAGTTTGTGGTAATCACGTCCCAGCGCATAGCGGGAAATGTAACCCAGCTCGGGGTTTGCCAGTGTCGAATCAGCCGTTTCACAGTCCGGCGGGTAGTAATCCATGCGCACAGAGATGATGTTAGTGGTGCTGGCAACCAGTTCATCAGCCTGATAACGCATCGTGCCGTGTTTGTGCATGTAACTCATTTCGCCGTGATAATTCTGCTTTAGCCAGTCGATGAAAGAGTTCTGATAGTGGCGGAGGTCGGTGTCGGTGACTTCAAGCTGTTGAAAGCCCAGCTCTTTTGACCAGATTTTTATCTTCTGGAGTAGCTCATCGGCGTTATTGGGGGTGATATTTTTTGGCATTTGGCTAGTTTATCGTTTATCGGAACTTAATCGAAATTTCAATCATGGTTACGAACGGCTACAATACGCTATTTTCAGCGGAAAAAATTATGACAGTTCGTACCCGTTTTGCACCCAGCCCTACCGGTTATCTCCACATTGGTGGTGCCCGTACCTCCCTGTTTTCATGGTTATATGCCAAAAAAATGGGCGGTGAATTCATTCTTCGAATTGAAGACACCGACCGTGAGCGTTCCACGCAGGAAGCAGTTGATGCCATTCTCGATGGTATGGAATGGCTGGGTATGGAACATGATGAAGGGCCTTTTTATCAGACCCAGCGATTTGATCGTTACAAAGAGGTGATCCAGCAATTGCTTGATAATGGTCATGCCTATTACTGTAGTTGTTCGAGAGAGCGCCTGGATAAACTTCGTGAACAGCAAATGGCAGATAAAGAAAAACCTAAATATGACGGCTGCTGCCGAGAAAAAGGCTTGAGTGCTGCTGCAGACACTGTGATTCGTTTTAAAAATCCGCTGGACGGCGAAGTGACTATTATCGACCATGTACGCGGCACGGTGGTGATCAAAAATAAGGAACTGGATGACCTGATTATCGAGCGATCTGACGGTGCACCGACTTACAATCTGACGGTGGTGGTCGATGACATGGATATGAAAATTAGCCATGTTATCCGAGGTGATGACCATCTGAACAATACTCCGCGTCAGATCAATATTCTCAATGCACTCGGTGCCAACATTCCCGAATATGCCCACTTGCCGATGATTAATGGCCCTGATGGCAAAAAATTATCAAAACGTCATGGTGCGGTCAGCGTCATGCAATATCATGAAGAAGGTTATTTGAAAGAGGCTGTGATTAATTATCTGGTGCGCCTGGGCTGGTCATACGGTGATCAGGAAATTTTCACGATGGAAGAAATGATTGAGAAATTTGATATTAAGGATATTAATAAGTCTTCATCAAATTTCAGCATAGAAAAACTGCAGTGGATGAACCAGCAATATTTGATGAGTCTTGATCCAGTGAAGATAGCTGAGCAGCTGGCTTTCTATATGATGGAGCATGGCATCAAAATCGAGACCGGACCGGCGCTGGTTGAGATTGTGCTGTTATTGCGCGAGCGCAGTAGAACGCTGGTTGAAATGGTCGAGAACAGCCGTTTCTTCTACGAGCCAGTTGCGGAGTATGATGCCTCGGCGGTGAAAAAACACATCAAGGAAGGTACGGCTGAGATATTGGCATCTGTTAGACAGAAGCTATCAGTTCTGGAGGAATGGTATGCGGATAATATTCATCATGCAATTCAGGAAGTGGTCAACGAGAAGGAGGTGGGTTTCCCGAAAGTAGCGCAACCGTTACGTATTGCAGTCACGGGTTCGACTACATCACCATCGATTGATACTACACTCGACTTGTTGGGTAAAGAAAAAACCATCGATAGAATCGACAGGTTACTGGTGTTTATCAATAACCAGTGAGGCTGTCGCATCAGGGTGTCGTTTACATTGAAAAGTGAATCGAGTATAGTGCACGCCACACAAAATGGGGCTATAGCTCAGCTGGGAGAGCGCTTGCATGGCATGCAAGAGGTCGGCGGTTCGATCCCGCCTAGCTCCACCATTATCCCACCAAAATCCATACCTGGCGTAGTGTCAATCAGGTAAGTCCTTAACTATTAAGAGAGCATGCAAATAAAACATTAGCTATTTGCCTTGTGCTAAGTGCATGTAGGTTATTAGGCTTGTATTGCCCAATGACCTGACCTGGATAGTATTAATGTTGGGGTGAGGTGATAAATCACATTACTTTTGCGATTAGGTATTGACCTGAAACGTCGACCCACGTAGACTTCCCGCCCGATGTGATGGAGGGCTGCCAGGCTTGAAATCTATCGCTGCGTCCCCATCGTCTAGAGGCCTAGGACACCGGGTTTTCATCTCGGCAACAGGGGTTCGACTCCCCTTGGGGACGCCATATATTACAACAAGGCTGGAACTTAACTTCCGGCCTTTTTTGTATCTGAAGTCGTGAGAGAGATATTACGGTACATGTCAGTAGCAATATACATGCAGTACCCGTTGACGGGAGCGCCAGTTGGATTTTTATCCACATCAGGGCTCCCGTTTTTTTTGCCTTTTGGAGTCTGAGTTGACCAGTTTAGTTAAAGCCCTATTAGTCCTTGAAGACGGCAGCGTATTTGAAGGCCGTTCGATAGGTGTTTCTGGTGATACTACCGGTGAAGTGGTGTTCAATACCGCAATGACTGGCTATCAGGAAATTCTTACTGACCCTTCATACTCCCATCAAATTGTAACTCTGACTTATCCTCATATCGGCAACGTCGGCACCAATGACGGTGACGCAGAATCAACAGGTGTGCATGTTAGTGGCCTGGTGATTCGTGATCTTGCGCCGGTGATGAGTAATTGGCGTGGTCAGCTGGGTCTTCAGGATTATCTGGTTAAACACAATATAGTTGCGATTTCTGATATTGATACTCGCCGTTTAACCCGGCTGCTTCGTGATAAAGGTGCCATGGGTGGCTGCATCATGGCGGGAGATATTGATAAGGACGTGGCATTTCAAAAAGCTAAAAATTTTGCCGGTTTGAAAGGCCTGGATCTGGCGCAGGTTGTGACAGTTGGAAAAAGTTATTGCTGGGATGAAGGTGAATGGAATCTGGATTCGAATATGGCCACCACACCTGATGATGTGAAGTATCACGTGGTTGCTTATGACTATGGTATTAAGCACAATATTCTCAGAATGCTGGTTTCGCGTGGCTGTAAGGTCACGGTGGTGCCCGCCAAAACACCTGCTAAAAATGTACTGGCGATGAATCCTGATGGTGTGTTTTTATCCAATGGACCGGGTGACCCAGAGCCTTGTGATTATGCGATTAAGGCTATTCAGGAAATACTGGAAACCAGTATCCCGATATTTGGTATCTGTCTGGGACATCAATTATTAGCGTTGGCTTGTGGTGCAAAAACCATGAAGATGAAGTTCGGTCATCATGGTGCTAACCATCCGGTACAGGATCTGAAAACCAGTCAGGTGATGATTACCAGTCAGAACCACGGTTTTGCGGTTGATGAAGACACTTTACCGGATAATCTTCGGGCGACTCATCGCTCATTGTTTGATGGTTCCTTGCAGGGTATTCATCGAACGGATAAACCTGCGTTTAGTTTTCAGGGACATCCTGAAGCCAGTCCGGGACCACGGGATGTCTCCCCCGTTTTTGATCATTTTATAGAATTAATCGAGGAATCCAGCCGTGCCTAAGCGTTCTGATATCAAAAGTGTTCTGATTATCGGCGCTGGACCTATTGTTATCGGTCAGGCCTGTGAGTTCGATTATTCTGGTGCGCAAGCCTGTAAGGCGCTGCGAGAAGAAGGTGTTCGTGTTATTTTGGTGAACTCGAATCCGGCGACCATCATGACTGATCCGGAAATGGCAGATGCGACTTATATAGAGCCGATCACCTGGCAAACCGTTGCGCGTATCATCGAAATAGAAAAGCCTGATGCACTGCTACCTACCATGGGTGGCCAGACCGCGTTGAACTGTGCGCTGGACCTGGATCGCGAAGGCGTGCTGCAAGCTTTTAATGTTGAAATGATCGGTGCTGATAAAGATGCCATTAATATGGCGGAAGACCGTGAAAAATTCAAAATCGCCATGGAGGAGATTGGTCTGGATATGCCACGTGCCGCGATCGCGCACAGCATGGAAGAGGCTTATCAGGTGCAGGCGATGGTGGGTTATCCAACCATTATCCGTCCTTCATTCACCATGGGTGGTAGCGGTGGTGGTATCGCTTATAACAAACAAGAATTTGAAGAAATTTGTCATCGTGGCCTCGATCTGTCGCCAGTGAATGAGCTGCTTATCGAAGAGTCCATCCTTGGCTGGAAAGAATACGAGATGGAGGTGGTGCGTGATAAAAAGGACAATTGCATCATCATCTGTTCTATCGAAAATCTTGATCCTATGGGTATTCACACAGGTGATTCTATTACCGTAGCGCCAGCACAGACTCTGACTGATAAGGAATATCAGCGCATGCGTGATGCTTCGATTGCTGTATTGCGTAAAATCGGTGTTGATACCGGTGGTTCCAACGTACAGTTCTCGGTGAACCCTGAAGATGGCCGCATGACCATTATCGAAATGAATCCTCGCGTGTCACGTTCATCAGCACTGGCTTCAAAAGCTACCGGATTTCCCATCGCGAAAGTGGCTGCAAAATTGGCTATTGGTTATACCCTGGACGAATTGCAAAATGATATTACCGGCGGCGCCACACCGGCATCGTTTGAGCCGAGCATCGATTACGTTGTTACAAAAATACCTCGTTTCACATTCGAAAAATTTCCGCAGGCAGAAAACCGCCTGACCACACAGATGAAATCTGTCGGTGAAGTCATGGCGATCGGCCGGAATTTTCAGGAATCCCTACAGAAAGCTTTACGTGGACTGGAAGTTGATATTGATGGTCTGGGTTCGATTCTGGACTTCTCCATGTCAGAAGAAGACATTACCACAACCCTTAATCAGGAATTGAGTCTGGCAGGTGCAGACCGTTTGCTTTATGTTGGAGATGCCTTCCGTCGAGGTTATAGTCTGGAAGATGTATTCGATCTGACCAAGATTGATCCCTGGTTCCTGATTCAGATTGAAGAGTTGATCAAAATAGAGATGGCTTTGCACGGACGTGAGCTCAGTTCGCTGGATTATGAAGAATTGCGCCAGCTGAAACGCAAAGGCTTTTCGGATAGCCTGCTGGCCAGAGCTTTGGGGGCAAAAGAAAATGATGTTCGGGCACATCGTCATGAGTTAAAGATTCGACCCGTATTTAAGCGTGTTGATACCTGTGCTGCTGAGTTTTCAACTTCGACCGCTTATATGTATTCGAGCTACGATGAAGAATGCGAATCTAATCCCACTAATAACCGGAAAATTGTCGTATTAGGCGGTGGTCCCAATCGAATTGGTCAGGGCATTGAATTTGATTATTGCTGTGTTCATGCGGTGTTATCCATGCGTGAAGACGGTTATGAAACCATCATGATTAACTGTAACCCGGAAACGGTTTCCACCGATTACGATACTTCTGATCGTTTGTATTTTGAGCCGCTAACACTGGAAGATGTGTTGGAAGTGATGGATAAAGAAAAACCTAAAGGTGTGATCGTGCAATATGGTGGGCAGACACCACTCAAATTGGCGCGCGCTTTGGCAGCGGCAGGCGTGCCGATTATTGGCACCACTCCAGATTGTATTGATCTGGCTGAAGATCGTGAACGTTTCCAGCAGCTGGTGAATGAGCTCGGCCTTAAACAGCCGCCCAATCGTCTGGCAAGAAATGCGGAAGAGGCGATCGAACGTGCAGCTGAAGTGGGCTATCCACTGGTAGTCAGACCATCTTATGTTCTGGGCGGTCGTGCTATGGAGATCGTTTATGATGAGGCAGATCTTAAGCGCTATATGAAAACGGCAGTTAGTGTTTCCAATGATGCACCGGTATTGCTGGATCGTTTTCTGGATGATGCCGTCGAGGTTGATGTAGACGCTATCTGTGATGGTGAGCAGGTGTTGATTGGCAGCATTATGGAGCACATTGAGGAAGCCGGTGTTCATTCAGGTGACTCGGCCTGCTCTTTGCCACCATATACTCTGTCCAAAGAAATTCAGGATCGTTTACGCGAGCAAACCTGCCAGTTGGCACTCAGAATGGGTGTCGTTGGTTTGATGAATATTCAGTTTGCGATTCAGGGTGATGAAATATATTTGCTGGAAGTGAATCCCCGTGCATCACGCACCGTACCGTTTGTATCAAAAGCAACAGGCTTGCCGCTGGCTAAAATCGCAGCGCGCTGTATGGTTGGTAAGACACTGGCAGAACAGGGTGTTACTAAGGAAGTAGTGCCTGATACTTATGCGGTTAAAGAGTCAGTTTTTCCGTTTGTGAAGTTCCCGGGTGTCGATCCTTTATTGGGGCCTGAAATGAAGTCCACCGGCGAAGTCATGGGTCTGGGCAAGAGCTTCGGTGTGGCTTTTGCTAAAGCTCAGCTAGGTGCAGGTGTGGATTTACCTTCAGGCGGTAATGTGTTTATTAGTGTGCGTGACCGTGATCGTGAAGAGGCTATAGAGCTGGGTCGAGAATTAGTCGAAAAAGGCTTCGAATTGATTGCTACCAAGGGTACCGGGCGTGCATTGCAAGCTGCGGGAATAGAGTGCAAACTCGTCAACAAGGTTTATGAAGGACGGCCGCATATTGTTGATATGATTAAAAATGGTGAGATAAACTTTATCATTAATACCTCGGAAGGAAAGAAGGCGATAGCTGATTCTTATACCATACGCGCTTCGGCACTTCAGGGTAAAGTCAGCTACACCACAACCATTGCTGGAGCTCAGGCTACATGCCGGGCCTTAAATTATCTTGAGCAAAATACTGTAACGCGGTTACAGGACATGCATGCAGAGATACTGACAAAAATTAAAAAGGGGTAAGGCATGAGTCAAGTGCCCATCACCGTTCACGGTGCAAAAAAATTACAGGAAGAATTAACTCGGTTGAAATCCGTTGATCGCCCCAGAGTGATTACGGCAATTGCTGATGCGCGTGCGCACGGTGATTTAAAAGAGAATGCTGAATATCATGCAGCGCGTGAGCAACAAAGCTTCATTGAAGGCAGAATTAAGGACATCGAAGCCAAGCTCAGTAATGCAACAATTATTGATGTCACCACCATTGATGCTAATGGTAGGGTTGTTTTTGGTGCAACCGTGGTTGTTGCTGACGAAGAGACCGGTGATGAAGTGACCTATCAAATTGTCGGTGATGATGAAGCGGATATCAAATGTAATAAAATTTCAATTAGTTCGCCGATTGCACGCGCATTGATCGGTAAGGAGCAGGATGATGTCGTTGATGTGCAAACACCAGGTGGTTTAAGAAGTCTCGAAATTGTGGAGATAAAATATATCTAATTTATGCCGGATTTTTTATGGCAGCGAGATGACTGGGTTTTTTTCGTTTTTCCGGTAGATAGATACGGTTTTACCAATAACTTGTACGCTTTCAGATTGGCTTTGCTCGCAAATGTTTTTTATTATTTCTTTTCTGGCTTCACGGTCATCCGATGCAATTTTAATCTTCACTAATTCGTGATGATTGATGGCAATTTCGAGCTCATCAAGTACTTCACTGGTCAGGCCCTTTTGGCCAATCATGATAACGGGTTTAAGTGAGTGACAAAGGCCGCGCAGAGTTTTAATCTGGTTTTTTGTTAGAGGCATATTTGAGAAACCGGAAGCAATAATAATTGGCGAACTATACCATGAGTCATAGTCCATGAGTCGCAGTAAAAGTAGTAAAAAATGGTTAAAAGAGCATTTCGATGATGAATATGTTCAGCGTGCCCAGAAGGAGGGATACCGCTCACGTGCGATATATAAACTCATCGAGATCCAGGAAAAAGATCATATATTAAAGCCAGGTATGACGGTGATTGATCTCGGTGCGGCACCCGGTGGCTGGACCGAATATGCCGTCAAACTACTGGGTAAAAATGGTCGAATGATTGCTCTTGATATTTTGCCGATGGAACCAATACCCAACGTGCAGATCATACAGGGTGATTTCAGGGAAGATGAGACGCTTAATATTTTGATGGAAGCTATTGGTGAGGACAAGGCGGACCTTGTTTTTTCAGATATGGCCCCCAATATAAGTGGCATGGGTGTGGTCGATATCCCGCGGGCCTATTATTTGGCTGAGTTAACGTTGGATTTAGCACAGCGTGTGCTCAAGCTGGGCGGTGGAATGCTGGTCAAACTGTTTCAGGGTGAAGGTTTTGATGAGTATCATGAAGCCCTGAAAAAGAATTTTACACGGGTGGTGGTGCGTAAACCCAGGGCTTCAAGATCAAGAAGCCGGGAGATATATGCGCTGGCAACCGGTTACAAACTATAGTAACGTTAATAAAAACTTATATGGTTAAGTTAACTTTGGAGTATTAATTGAACGATCTCGCCAAAAATCTGGTTTTGTGGGCTGTCATAGCAGTGGTTCTACTGTCTGTATTTAGCAATTTCAGTAAACCTACGACACAGCCACAGGTAATTCCGTACTCAACTTTTATCGAAATGGTGAAGCAGGGCCAGGTCACTCAGACCACGATTAATGGTCGTGACATCAAGGGTAAGTTGGGTAGTGGTGCAGCGTTTAGTACCTATAGTCCAGAAACCAGCAACACGGCTATGGTCGGAGATTTACTTACGCACAATGTTGAAATAATGGCGACAGCACCAGAAGACCAGTCTATCTGGTTGCAGATGCTCATTTCATGGTTTCCGTTCCTGTTGTTAATCGGTGTCTGGGTGTTTTTTATGCGCCAAATGCAGGGCGGCGGCGGTGGTCGTGGTGCTATGTCATTTGGCAAAAGTAAGGCGCGCATGCTGGGGGAAGATCAGATCAAGGTGACTTTTGATGATGTTGCCGGTGCTGAAGAGGCCAAAGCTGAAGTGGCTGAGCTGGTTGAGTTTTTGAAAGATCCGGGCAAATTCCAGAAATTGGGCGGCAAAATACCTAGTGGTGTTTTGATGGTGGGCTCGCCGGGTACAGGTAAAACTTTGTTAGCCAGAGCAATTGCTGGTGAAGCCAAAGTGCCGTTTTTCACTATTTCAGGTTCTGATTTTGTCGAAATGTTTGTTGGCGTCGGCGCGTCACGAGTGCGTGATATGTTCGAAACTGCTAAAAAACATGCGCCCTGTATTATTTTTATCGATGAGATTGATGCCGTCGGTCGTCATCGTGGTGCTGGTGTAGGTGGTGGCCATGATGAGCGTGAGCAAACACTGAACCAGTTACTGGTTGAGATGGATGGTTTTGAAGGTAATGAAGGTGTAATCGTCATTGCGGCGACCAATCGTCCTGATGTGCTTGACCCTGCTTTATTACGCCCCGGTCGTTTTGACCGTCAGGTAGTGGTGCCTTTGCCGGATATTCGCGGCCGTGAGCAGATTCTGAAAGTGCATATGCGCAAAGTGCCAGTAGCCAATGATGTGAAACCACAGATTATTGCTCGTGGCACACCCGGATTTTCGGGTGCGGATCTGGCGAATCTTGTTAATGAAGCGGCGTTATTTGCGGCGCGTGAAAATAGTAAAGAAGTGGATATGTCTCACTTTGAACGTGCCAAAGATAAAATCATGATGGGTGCTGAGCGCCGTTCTATGGTGATGTCCGAGGAAGAAAAGAGAAATACGGCTTATCATGAAGCGGGTCATGCGATAGTTGGCCGTCTGGTGCCTGAGCATGATCCGGTCTACAAGGTCAGCATTATTCCACGTGGACGTGCTCTGGGCGTGACCATGTTCTTGCCGGAAGAAGATACTTACAGCCAAAGCAAAAAGAAGCTGGAAAGTATGATCTCAACTTTATTTGGTGGCCGTATTGCCGAAGAGCTGACTCTAGGGGCAGACAATGTCACTACTGGCGCTTCTAATGACATAGAGCGAGCTACCAGCATTGCACGTAACATGGTCACCAAGTGGGGTTTGTCCGAGCGCATCGGCCCGTTGACTTATTCTGAGGATGAGGGCGAAGTATTCCTCGGTCGATCAGTCACTCAGCATAAAAACATGGGCGACGATACAGCGCGTATTATCGATGAAGAGATTCGCGCCTTTATTGACCGTAACTACGAACGTGCAGAAACACTGTTGAAGGAAAATATAAATATTTTACATATGATGGCTGCAGCATTGATGAAATATGAAACTATTGATGCGGTACAGATTGATTCTTTAATGCAGGGTAAAGAGCCGCCACCCCCTCAGGACTGGACTGACTCAGGTGATAATGAGCCAATGGATTCTGAAGGTATTGCTAAGTCGGTAGATAAAAAATCAGATGGGAAAATTGGTGGGCCAGCTGGTCAGCACTGATCATTTGAAAAATCTGATAGGATAAGGGGGCTTCGGTCCCCTTTTTTTATTGTGTAGAGATGAGCGTGACAATTACTTCAAATTCCCTAACCGTCAGTCAGCTTATTGCGGCCGATGTACCCGTGATCATGGGTATATTGAATGTCACGCCCGATTCATTTTCCGATGGCGGTGAATTTGATCGTATCGATGCGGCGGTGGCGCGGGCATTGGAAATGCAGTCACAGGGGGCATCGATTATTGATGTGGGTGGTGAGTCAACGCGCCCGGGAGCGCAGCCAGTTGATGTGAACCAGGAAATTGCACGCGTTGTACCCGTTATAGAAACAATTCGTCGACAATCAGATATTCAAATTTCAATAGATACGAGTAAGCCAGAGGTGATGAAAGCCGCCGTGATGGCGGGTGCCAATCTGGTCAATGATGTTAATGCTTTATGTGCTGAGGGAGCAGTAACCTGTTGTGCTGAGCTGAGCGTGCCAGTATGTCTGATGCATATGCAGGGTGAGCCTCGCACTATGCAGAAAAATCCAGAGTACTCGGATGTGGTTAATGAGGTACGTGAGTTTTTGCTGGAGAGAGCCCGGTTTTGTATTGAGGCAGGAATTGCGGCAGATCAAATATTGCTGGATCCTGGCTTCGGTTTTGGTAAAACGCTGAAGCATAATCTGCAACTTTTGTCGCGACTGGATGAGTTGTGTGCGCTAGACTTCCGGGTATTGGTTGGGTTCTCTCGCAAAAGCATGCTGGGAGCGATTCTTGATCGGGCTGTTGATCAGCGGGTTATTGGTGGGGTGGCTGCCGCAGTGATTGCTTATAGTAAAGGTGCTCGTTGGTTTCGTGTGCACGATGTGGCAGAGACCAGCGATGCGCTGAAAGTTTGTATGGCTTTGAATCAGGTGTAGCCTGAATTGTTGAAGCTATTTTTTTAATGAGAAGATGGTGATTATGGAAAAAATGGAAAAAAAATATTTCGGTACGGACGGTATTCGCGGCAAAGTAGGTGAAGGTTTGATGACGGCTGATCAGGTTCTTAAGCTGGGCTGGGCCGTGGGTAAAGTGCTGGCAAGCCAGGGCAAGAAACTGGTGGTAATAGGTAAAGACACACGTATTTCAGGTTATATGTTTGAATCCGCATTGGAGGCAGGTTTGTCGGCGGCCGGAGTCAATGTGCGTTTGCTGGGACCTATGCCAACGCCGGGCATTGCTTATCTAACAAGAACATTACATGCTTCTGCAGGTATTGTCATTAGTGCCTCACACAATCCTTTTTACGATAATGGTTTGAAGTTTTTTTCATCTGAAGGTTGCAAGCTGGCAGACGATCTGGAACATCAAATTGAAACCATGTTTGAGTTGCCGATGACAACAGTGGAGTCATTCGAATTGGGTAAGGCTCTGCGAGTGAAAGATGCTCAGGGGCGTTATATTGAGGCGTGTAAGGCAACTATCCCATTAACGACAAATTTTTCCGGTATGAATATGGTGATCGATTGTGCACATGGCGCTACTTACAGTATCGCACCAGATGTGCTGATTGAACTGGGAGCAAATGTTATTGCGATAGGGGCAGAGCCTGATGGTATCAATATCAATGCCTATAGAGGCTCAACACATCCGGAACATTTGCGGCACACCGTACAGCATCAGGGAGCAGATTTAGGTATTGCTTTTGATGGTGATGGTGATCGTGTTCTCATGGTGGATGCGGATGGTGAGATTGTTGATGGTGATGAGCTGTTATATATCATCGCAAAATCCAGAGTACATGCAGGTATCGATATTAAAGGTATTGTCGGTACCCTGATGAGCAATATGGGATTGGAACTGGCTGTTAAGGCAATGGGGCTGGAATTTGAGCGTGCTAATGTTGGTGATCGCTACGTGCTAGAGATGCTTAACCAGAACGGCTGGATGTTGGGTGGTGAATCATCGGGACATATTATCTGTCTTGATCGAACTACCACCGGAGATGGTATTGTCTCGGCATTGCAGGTGCTGGCTTATTTGTCCGAAACAGGGCAAACATTGCAAGAAGCAAAATCGGGCATGAAGAAAATGCCGATGCATATGATTAATGTTCCTCTTAATGGTCAAAGCAGGCCACTTGAATCTGAGCTGGTCAAGTCAGCGTTGCAGCAGGCGGAGCAGCAACTCAATGGTCGAGGCAGGGTGCTGTTGCGTCCTTCTGGCACCGAGCCATTAATCAGGGTAATGGTGGAAGGGGAAGAAAAAACCATGGTACATGCTCTGACGCAGAGTATTGCTGATGCGGTTGCTGCGGCCTGATTTATACGGTTTTATTTGATTAGTTAACCAAAAAGCCTGCCATATCCGTTGATTAACTCCTTAGTATTATTGATTTATTGGATGCCGACGGGTATCCTTTGCGACCTTTGAATACAGTGGAGAATACGATGCGTCAACCAATGGTAGCCGGTAACTGGAAGATGAATGGTTCCAGTAATAGCGTAAAAGAATTGATGAGCGGTATTAAGGCTGGTGTTGGCAAGGCTAATGCGGAAGTTGTGGTTTGCCCTCCTTTTGTTTATATCCCTTCAGTTGCTGATTCTATTGGTGGTTCTGGTATCAAACTGGGCGCACAGAATATGTGTGATAAGGATGCCGGTGCATTTACTGGTGAAATCTCAGGTCCAATGTTGAAAGATGTGGGTTGTGAGTATGTCATTATTGGCCATTCTGAGCGTCGTGCCATGTATGGTGAGACCGACGAAGTGACCGCGATTAAATATGGTGCAGTTTTGAAAAATGGCCTCAAGCCTATTTTTTGCATTGGTGAAACGCTTGAGGAGCGTGAGCAAGGCATTACTGAACAAGTTGTCGGCCGTCAGATTGACGCAATTTTGAATGCTGAAGGCGTAGCTTCTCTGGCAAATGCTGTTCTGGCTTACGAGCCTGTCTGGGCGATTGGTACAGGTAAAACAGCAACACCTGAGCAGGCTCAAGAAGTGCATGCATTTATTCGTGGCAAAATAGCGGCGCAGGATGCAGTGATTGCTGAAGGCCTGAGAATTTTATACGGTGGCAGCATGAACCCGACTAATGCTGCAGAATTAAGATCGCAACCTGATATTGATGGCGGGTTGATTGGTGGTGCTTCGCTTAAGGCGGAAGACTTTTTAGCTATTTGCTCAGCAGCATAAGGACAGTTATTGTGAACTTTGATGTTATTTTATTAGTTTTACAGGTGTTTCTGGCGATAGCCATTATTGGACTGATTTTATTGCAAAAGGGTAAAGGCGCGAGCGAAGGCGCCACTTTTGGTGGCGGCGGTGCGGGTACGGTGTTTGGTGCTAGTGGTTCATCTAACTTTTTGAGTAAGAGCACGGCTATTCTTGCGACTTGTTTCTTTCTTAATAGCCTGGCTCTGGCTTATTTGGCTGGGCATCGTGATGCTGCAACCAGCGTAATTGATACTATCGAAGTAACAACAGAAAGTGGTGTTGAAGCTGATCAGGTTACCGAGTCATTTGGTGGAAGTATACCGCTACCAACAGATGCTCAGGTTGAAAGTGATGTGCCAGCGCCTGCAGATGCCGTTGTTGAAAGCGACGTACCACCTCCTGCTGAATAAAAGGGTTGCAAACAAAATACAGCCGATGTGGTGAAATTGGTAGACACGCACGCTTGAGGGGCGTGTAGCGAAAGCTGTGCCGGTTCGACTCCGGCCATCGGCACCAAATTTGGTAATGAATAAGGTATTCTGGTAAAGTACTCGCCAAGGATTGTAACTAATTATAAAAAACAAGACTTGCTGAAAATCTATGAGTTCGTGGGGATAAAATGTTAGAGAATTATTTGCCGGTACTGGTTTTTCTCGCCATAGGTTTGATGGTTGGTATAGGTCCTATTTTTCTCGGCGGTTACTTATTAGCGCCTCATAAGCCGGACGCAGCTAAAAACTCTCCTTTCGAATGCGGCTTCGAAGCTTTCGAAGACTCGCGCATGAAGTTTGATGTTCGTTACTATCTGGTTGCCATTCTTTTTATTATTTTCGATTTAGAAATTGCTTTCCTTTTTCCATGGGCCATCGTGCTAGATGAAATAGGTATGTTTGGCCTCATCGCCATGGGGATATTTCTGGGTATTCTCGTCATCGGCTTTGTTTACGAGTGGAAAAAAGGTGCACTGGAATGGGAATAGAAGGTAAGTTAGAGCAGGGTTTCGTTACCACTTCTCTTGACGGTCTCATTAATTGGGCGCGTACGGGTTCGATGTGGCCGGTGACTTTTGGTCTGGCCTGTTGCGCGGTTGAAATGATGCAGGCGGGTGCTTCACGTTATGATCTCGACCGTTTTGGTGTTATTTTTCGTCCCAGTCCTCGCCAATCAGACGTCATGATCGTCGCCGGAACGCTGTGCAATAAAATGGCGCCCGCTCTACGTAAAGTTTACGATCAGATGGCTGAGCCTCGCTGGGTTATTTCCATGGGCTCCTGCGCCAATGGTGGTGGTTATTATCATTATTCCTATTCGGTAGTGCGTGGTTGTGACCGAATAGTTCCTGTTGATATTTATGTTCCTGGTTGTCCGCCCACAGCTGAAGCATTGCTCTATGGTATTTTGCAATTGCAAAACAAAATTCGTCGCACTAGCACTATTGCGCGCTAATTTTTGAGAATCTTGATGTCGACACGTATCCAACAATTATCCGATCGCTTGCAAAAGGCCGTTGGCTCGAAATTGCAATCCAATATCGTCGCCTTCAAGGAAGTGACTATCGAAGTCGCAGCAAAAGATTTGCTGTCTGTGTGTGAAACGTTACGCGATGATCAGCAGTTTGCTTTTGAGCAGCTGATTGATGTCTGTGGCGTGGATTATTCCGAGTACGGCAGCAGTGAATGGGGTACTGAAAAATCTTCATCGACTGGTTTTAGTCGTGGCGTTGATTCCGGCGTGAACGCTAGATTACGTTTTGGTGATGAGCCGAATTACATCAGTAGTGATCGTCCACGTTTTGCTGCAGTTTATCATTTGCTGTCGATTACAAATAATATTCGTATGCGTGTTCGTGTTTATTGTGAAGATGAGCATGCACCGATAGTGCCTTCAGTGGTTGATATATGGCCATCTGCTAACTGGTTCGAACGTGAAGCTTTTGATCTGTTCGGTATTATGTTCGAAGGTCACCCAGATTTACGCCGTATTTTGACTGACTATGGTTTTGTTGGTCATCCTTTCCGTAAAGACTTCCCACTTATAGGGCATGTCGAAATGCGTTATGACGAAGAGCAAAAACGTGTTATTTACCAGCCTGTCAGTATAGAGCCGCGTGTACTTGTGCCTCGTGTCATTCGTGAAGATGCGCATGTTTCTGAAGCAGTAGTTCCGTTGACAAGTGAGGATAATTAAGATGCCCGAAATTCGTAATTACACACTGAATTTCGGGCCAGCTCATCCAGCCGCTCACGGCGTACTGCGTCTGGTGCTGGAAATGGATGGCGAAGTCATTCAGCGTGCCGATCCCCACGTTGGCCTGTTGCACCGTGCCACAGAAAAACTGGCTGAGAGCAAACCCTATAACCAGAGCATTGGTTACATGGATCGTCTCGATTACGTCTCCATGATGTGCAATGAACACAGCTATGTACTGGCGATGGAAAAATTACTGGGCGTGGAATGCCCCGAACGTGCGCAATATATACGTGTTATGTTCGCTGAGATCACCCGCATCCTGAATCACCTGTTATGGATTGGTGCGCACGCACTGGATGTGGGCGCGATGACCATGTTCCTGTACGCGTTTCGTGAACGTGAAGATTTGATGGATGCCTATGAGGCAGTTTCTGGTGCACGTCTACACGCAACTTATTTCCGTCCTGGTGGCGTAGCACGTGATTTGCCTGACACAATGCCACAGTATGAAACATCAAAGTGGCATAACAAGCGTGAAGTCAGTAGGCTCAATGAAAATCGTCAGGGTTCACTACTCGATTTTTTGGAAGACTTCACGAATAGATTTCCTAAATACATCGATGAGTATGAAACGCTGCTCTCTGATAATCGTATATGGAAGCAGCGTACTGTTGATATAGGCATCGTTACACCCGAACGTGCAATGGCATTGGGTTTCACTGGTCCAATGTTACGTGGTTCAGGTGTTGAGTGGGATCTGCGCAAGAAGCAGCCTTATGAAGTTTATGATCGTATGGATTTTGATATTCCTGTTGGCACCAATGGTGACTGTTACGATCGTTACCTGATACGTATTGAAGAGTTTCGTCAGTCTAATCGCATCATTAAGCAATGCATTAAATGGCTGCGCGAAAATGACGGCCCTGTGATACTGCAGGATCACAAGGTGTCACCGCCGAGCCGTGAAGGTATGAAAGCCGATATGGAATCGCTAATTCATCATTTTAAATTATTTACCGAAGGCTTCTGTTTGCCCAAAGGTGAAGCTTATGCAGCGACTGAACATCCTAAAGGTGAATTTGGAATTTATCTGGTTTCCGATGGAGCTAATAAACCGTACCGCATGAAAATTCGTCCGCCGAGTTTTGTACATATTTCTGCTATGGATGAAATGACACGGGGTCATATGCTGGCTGATGTAGTTGCCATTATTGGTACTCAGGATATTGTATTTGGTGACGTGGATCGATGAGATTATGAGTACAGTAGACACACAATTATCGAAACACTCCTGCGAGAAAATTGATGCGTTGATTGCAAAGTTTCCGGCGGACAGAAAAAAATCTGCACTGCTTGGGGCTCTTAATGTAGTGCAGCATGAGAATCAGGGTTTTCTAACTGAAGCCTTGATGGATGCAGTAGCTGATTATCTTCAACTAGCAAAAATTGAAGTTTATGAAGTTGCCAGTTTTTATTCGATGTATGAATTAAAGCCAGTCGCGCGCCACAACGTGGCGATATGCACCAACATTTGCTGCATGCTGATGGGGTCACAAACTATCGTTGATCATGTTGAGAAAAAATTGGGCATCAAGCTGGGTGAGAGCACTGCGGATGGTCGTATTTATCTCAAAATTGAAGAAGAATGTTTGGCTGCCTGTACCGGTGGTCCTATGATGCAAGTTGATCACGTTTATCATGAAAATCTCACTGCTGAAAAAGTCGATGAGATTCTGGATGGGTTGGAATAATGACAACTGTGACGACACCACAAGTTTGCTACGCAACCTGTCAGTTTGAAGATCAACCCTGGTCTTACGAAAACTATTTGAAGGTCGGTGGTTATCAGGCCTGGCGCAAAATCCTGACAGAAAAAATATCACCTGAAGATGTGATTAATGAAGTTAAGGCATCTGGTCTTCGTGGTCGTGGCGGCGCCGGATTTCCCACGGGCTTAAAATGGAGTTTTATGCCACGTACTGCGCCAGTACAAAAATATCTGGTCTGTAACTCAGATGAGAGTGAACCGGGCACTTGTAAAGATAGAGATATATTGCGTTTTAATCCGCATGCGCTGGTTGAAGGTATGGCGATTGCCTGTTATGCCATGGGCGCGGACGCGGGTTATAACTATATGCGTGGTGAATTTATGGATGAGCCGGCTCAACATTTTCAGTTGGCTCTGGATGAAGCTTATAAGCATGGTCTGCTGGGTGAAAGCATTCTGGGTACCGATGTCAGTATTAATCTTTATGCTTCGTTGGGTGCCGGTGCTTACATTTGTGGTGAAGAAACAGCGTTGTTGAATTCACTTGAAGGCGAACGCGGCCTGCCACGATTTAAGCCGCCATTCCCAGCTAACTTTGGCTTGTACGGCAAGCCGACGACTATTAATAACACCGAAACGTTATCTTCAGTACCATCGATTATTCGAAATGGTGGTAAGTGGTTCGCTGATCTGGGCGTTCCCAATAACGGTGGTGTTAAATTGTTTTCAGTTTCTGGTCACGTTAGTGCACCGGGTAATTTTGAGCTACCTATGGGCACGCCCTTCAAGGATCTGCTGGCGCTGGCTGGTGGTGTGCGCGGTGGAAAAAGATTGAAAGCCGTTATCCCCGGTGGTTCCTCTGTACCAGTGGTGCCCGGCGATATCATGCTGACAGCCAACATGGATTATGACTCGGTAGTTGCCGTTGGTTCCATGCTCGGTTCAGGTGCCGTTATCGTCATGGATGAAACAACCGATATGGTTAAGGCGCTGCAACGTATTTCCCGTTTTTATTATTCAGAATCCTGCGGTCAGTGCACACCCTGTCGTGAAGGTACCGGCTGGCTGTATCACATGCTGACACGTATTGTCGAAGGCAAGGGTACACACGAAGATATCGCCAGACTGGATGATGTCGCCAGCAAGATTGAAGGCCGAACTATTTGTGCACTGGGTGACGCGGCGGCGATGCCGGTACGCAGTTTCCTGAAACACTTCCGAGAAGAATTTGAATACTATGTTGAACATAAGACAAGCATGGTGAAGGCGGCGCGATGACAGAAGAACTGGTTACAATCACAGTCGATGGTCAGGAGCTGAAAGCGCCTAAAGGTGCGATGCTGATCAGTGTTACCGACAAAGAAAATATTCGCGTGCCACGTTTTTGTTATCACGAAAAATTGTCGGTGGCGGCGAACTGCCGCATGTGTCTGGTCGAAGTAGAGAAAGCGCCAAAACCGTTACCGGCCTGCGCCACCCCGATCATGGAAGGCATGGTGGTGCATACGCGTTCTGCTAAAGCCAAAGCGGCGCAGAAAGCCATCATGGAATTTCTGCTCATCAACCACCCGCTGGATTGTCCAATTTGTGACCAGGGTGGTGAGTGTGAGCTGCAGGATATGGCCATGGCTTATGGTCAGGATGTTTCGCAGTACAGCGAAGGCAAGCGTGTCGTTCTTGATAAAAGTATCGGTCCGCTGATTGCGACTGAATTAACCCGCTGTATTCACTGCACACGCTGTGTTCGTTTTGGTGAAGAAATTGCCGGTGTGCGTGAAATGGGCATGACCAATCGCGGTGAGCGTGCGCGTATCGCTACCTTTATGAATCAGGCCGTGACTTCCGAGCTATCAGGAAATGTTATTGATTTGTGTCCGGTAGGCGCTTTAACTGCCAAGCCTTCACGCTTTGCAGCACGTGCCTGGGAAATGATTCAGCATGCCTCGGTAGCTCCACACGATTGTGTTGGTTCGAATGTATTTGTTCATGTTTTGCGTCACGATGTGATTCGCGTGGTGCCGCGTGATAACGAAGCCATCAATGAAGTCTGGATTTCAGACCGAGATCGTTTTAGCTATGAAGGTATTCATAGTGAGGAACGTCTGACCACACCGATGGTTAAACATAATGGCGAATGGAAAAGAACCGACTGGGATACCGCCATGGGTGTGGTCAGTGACAAAATTAAAGCCATGCTTGAAGATGATGCAATCGGCGTAGACAAAATAGCGGCTCTGGTTTCACCTAATTCAACGCTTGAAGAATTATATCTGGCGCAGAAACTGATGCGCTCTATGGGAAGCGGCAATATTGATCATCGTTTGCGTCAGAGTGATTTCAGTGATCAAAATTCAGTGCCGGTAATGCCGTGGCTGGGCCAGGATATTGAAGATTTAGAAAACTTGAATGCAGCGTTATTAATCGGTTCCAATGTTCGTAAAGATCAGCCGATGATTTCACATCGTCTAAGAAAGGCGGTGGTTAACAATGGCGCACAAATAAGTTTTATTAATCCGCGTACTTACGAATTTAATTTTCCGGTAGCTAGTAATATTTCGGTTGCGCAACAACGTCTGGTTAATGAACTGGCCTTGATTGCTGCTGCGGCCTATAAAGCATCTAAAAATGCTATGGCACCGCACCTGAAAAATATTTTGACTGGTTTAAAGCCGACAGTAGAGCATAAAGCAATAATCAGTCAGTTGAAAACGGCTGAGAAGAGTACGGTATTAATGGGTAATCTGGCTAGCATGCACCCGAATTCTTCGGTATTACGTGCTTTGGCCGAAGCGATTGCGATAGAAACAGGCAGCGTTCTGGGTTATTTGAGCGAAGGCGCGAATGCCGCTGGTGCCTGGCTGGCTGGTGCGGTACCTCATCGTGGTGTAGCAGGTGAAAGTGAAAATATTGTTCAGGGTTATCATGCGGGGGAAATTAACAATCAATCTCCAGCAGCGGTGATTTTGCTTAATGTGGAGCCAGAACTGGATAGCGTGCATGCCATGAAAAACACGTTAGCACAGGCCGATATGGTGGTTGCCATTACTGCGTTTGATTCACCAACATTGCGTGAAACGGCTAACGTTTTATTGCCAGCAGCTACATTTACTGAAACCTCAGGCACGTTTGTCAATATCGAAGGTGCCTGGCAGAGCTTTAAGGGTGTTTGTCCACCACAAGGTGATGCACGCCCTGCGTGGAAGATTCTGCGTGTATTGGCGAATCTGCTCGATCAGAAAGATTTTGATTACATGTCTTCAGAAGATGTACGTAATGAACTTCGTAGTCAATGTGAGTCAATTGTATTAAGTAATACCACCGTTGCGGATGCTTCGATTGAAATGAATCCTGCTGGTGATGAGTTGATGCGTTCGGGTGATGTGCCAATGTATGCCGGCGATGCTTTGCTGCGTCGCGCGACTTCCTTGCAGAAAACCAGTGACGCAGATACATTTTGTTTAAGAGTTAATTCAGCAGAAGCGGCTCGACTGGGTGTCATGGGTAGTGATTCAGTATCTGTAACTCAGGAAGGACTCAGTGCACTGATGAATCTGGTGATTGATAATAGTGTTCCAGATGGTTCAGCCTGGATTCCGATGGCGATTAAGGGCAATGAGCAGTTAGGTAATGCTTTTGCTGCAATCAAGGTGGAAAAGGTGTAAATGATGATTGAATTTATACCCGACTGGTTGATTGTTTTCTGGAACTGGTTCCCGGTCGATATTCAGACTGTGCTGATTATTCTCGGCAAGATTGTTCTTATTCTTCTTCCATTGTTGTTGTCAGTGGCTTATGTGACTTACGCAGAGCGTAAAGTTATTGGTGCCATGCAGGTGCGTATTGGACCAAACCGCGTGGGTTTCTTTGGTTTCAGGCTATGGGGTTTAGGTCAGCCTATAGCTGATACGCTCAAGCTGATGATGAAGGAAGTTGTTCTTCCCACCAAAGCCAATAAGTTTTTATTCCTGACTGCACCGGTGCTTTCTATTGCACCCGCCTTAGCTGCCTGGGCAGTAATACCTTTTGATCGTGGTATGGCTTTGACTGAAATCAATGCCGGTCTATTGTATGTGCTGGCCTTAACATCGATTGGCGTTTATGGCGTGATCATTGCGGGCTGGGCCTCTAACTCCAAATACGCCATGTTGAGCGCCCTGCGTGCAGGCGCACAAATTGTAGCTTATGAAATTGCTATGGGTTTTGCACTGGTCGGTGTTTTGATGGCCAGTGGCAGTTTGAATTTGGGTGATATTGTTGAAGCCCAGGCGGGTGGTTTTGAAAACTGGTTTGCCTGGCCATTACTGCCATTGTTTTTTGTTTATTTTATTTCTGGCGTGGCTGAAACTAACCGTGCACCTTTTGACGTCGCCGAAGGTGAATCTGAGATCGTTGCGGGTTTTCATGTTGAATATTCGGGTATGGCATTTGCGATCTTCTTCCTCGCTGAATATGCCAATATTATCCTGATTTCCGCGTTGACATCCTTGATGTTCCTGGGTGGCTGGTTGTCACCGTTTGAAAATGCGGCATTTGCACAGGGGACTTTTTTGGCTGAAACCAGTTTGTTATGGTTTGTCGGTAAAATATCCTTTTTTATATTCGTTTTTTTCTGGCTCCGTGCGACTTTTCCGCGTTATCGTTATGATCAGATCATGCGTCTGGGCTGGAAGGTGTTTATTCCGGTGACCATCGTCTGGTTGGTTGTTGAAGCAGTCATGTTTGTGGCCAAAGTTGGCCCGTGGGCGGTTTAATGATGAAAAAAATCGCACATTTAATTAAAAGTTTTATGCTTTGGGAGCTGCTCAAAGGTTTAGCAGTGACCTTGCGTTATCTGTTTTCACGCAAGCTTACCGTGCAGTATCCGGAAGAAAGAGCGCCAATGTCACCGCGTTTTCGTGGTCTGCATGCACAGCGCCGTTATGCCAATGGTGAAGAGCGTTGCATTGCCTGTAAATTGTGTGAAGCGGTCTGTCCAGCACTGGCGATTACCATTGATGTGGCAGAACGTGCCGATGGTTCTCGCCGAACTACGCGTTATGATATCGATTTGTTCAAATGCATTTATTGCGGTTTCTGTGAAGAAGCCTGCCCGGTAGACGCAATTGTTGAAACGCACATTTATGAGTATCACTTTGAAGAAAAAGGCACTCAAATTATGACCAAGGACAAGTTGCTGGCTATCGGTGATAAATACGAAACCGAAATTGCAGCTAATAAAGCGGCAGATGCGAAGTATAGATAACTATGACTTTTATTGATTTCAATTTTTACTTGTTCGCCACATTGCTGATTGTTGCAGCATTGGGTGTGATAACCGCACGCAATCCTGTTCACTCGGCTTTGTGGTTGGTACTATCGTTTTTTGCCAGCTCCGCTCTCTGGATTTTGCTTGAGGCGGAATTTCTCGCCATTGCTCTGGTGCTGGTTTACGTCGGTGCCGTCATGGTGTTATTCCTGTTCGTGGTGATGATGCTGGATATCAATGTTGAACAGATGCGCAAGGGTTTTGTACGTTATCTACCAATAGGGGCACTGGTTGCTTTAGTGTTAGCGGCACAGATGATCTGGATTGTAGGTCCTGTCGGCCCCGATGTATTAGGTGACGAATCATTGCAACAATCGGTGCGTCACGCAGCCGATTACAGCAATACCAAAGAACTAGGGCGCATTTTATATACGGAATATGTGCTGCCATTTGAAATTGCCGCGGTGATTTTACTGGTGGCGATTGTTGCAGCCATTGCCCTGACCTTGCGCCGCCGTCCTGCGACCAAATATCAGACTCCGGCAAATCAGGTGAAAGTAAAACGTAATGACCGTTTACGTATAGTGAAAATGGATGCCGAGGCGAAGGAGTAAATTATGCTGAGTGTATCCCTATCAAGTTATCTGACACTGGCGGCGATTTTGTTTGCGATTAGTATTGCCGGTATTTTTCTCAACAGAAAAAATGTCATCGTTTTGTTAATGTGTGTCGAGCTTATGTTACTGGCGGCCAACATCAACTTCATCGCTTTCTCGCATTATTTGAATGATTCTGCGGGCCAGGTGTTTGTCTTCTTTATTTTGACGGTTGCCGCTGCTGAGGCTGCAATTGGTCTGGCTATATTGGTGGTGCTGTTCCGTAATCGACGCAGTATCAATGTTGATCAACTCAATGAGATGAAGGGTTAGTATGGAATCGTTATATCTAGCCATCCCGCTGGCTTCTCTTATGGGTGCAATCATCGCTGGATTTTTTGGCGGTTACATTGGACGCAAGGGTGCGCACACAGCGACGATCCTCGGGGTAGGTACTTCATTTGTGCTGGCGTTGCTGGCGTTGAATCATCATGTCTTCAACGGCGCAGAAGCTTATAACGCGACGGTTTATACCTGGATGATCTCGGAAGGCATGCGTTTCGAAGTGGGTTTCCTGATTGATAATCTGACCGTTATGATGATGGCTGTGGTTACCGGTGTGTCACTAGCTGTGCACGTTTACACCATTGGTTATATGGCTGATGATGAACATAACTGGCCAAATGATTCACTGGCAGGCACTAATTCGTATCAACGATTTTTTAGTTATATTTCTCTGTTTACTTTCTCCATGCTGATGCTGGTGATGTCCAACAATTTCCTGCAGTTGTTTTTTGGCTGGGAAGCGGTAGGCCTGGTTTCTTATTTATTGATTGGTTTCTGGTCGGTTCGTCCTACCGCTGTTTATGCCAATATGAAAGCTTTTCTGGTCAACCGCGTTGGCGACTTTGGCTTTATTCTGGGTATTGCCGCTATCGTCATGTACACCGGCTCACTGGATTATTACGAAGTTTTTGGCAAGGCCGGTGGCTTATCATCACAGACCATGAGCATTTTTTCTGGTGTTGAGTGGAATGTGATTTCTGTGATCTGTATCCTGTTATTCATCGGTGCTATGGGTAAATCAGCTCAGGTACCACTACACGTCTGGTTGCCAGATTCAATGGAAGGCCCGACACCGATTTCCGCTTTGATTCATGCTGCCACCATGGTAACTGCCGGTATTTTTATGGTGTCACGTATGTCGCCGATGTTTGAATATTCGGACGCGGCATTGAGTTTCGTCATGGTGACCGGCGCGATTACTGCCTTTACCATGGGCCTGATTGGGGTGGTGCAAAACGATATTAAACGCGTAGTCGCTTATTCAACACTGTCACAACTGGGTTATATGACGGTGGCACTGGGTGCATCAGCTTATTCGGTGGCGATTTTCCATTTGATGACTCATGCCTTCTTTAAAGCTTTATTGTTCTTGGCAGCAGGCTCGGTAATTATTGCCATGCATCATGAGCAGGACATGCGCAAGATGGGCGGTCTAAAAAAATATCTGCCTATTACTTACTGGACATCATTAGTCGGTTCCCTGGCTTTGATCGGTTTTCCCGGTACTTCGGGTTTCTTTTCCAAAGATTCGATTATTGAAGTGGTACATCATTCCAGCCTTTATGGCCACGAGCTTGCTTATTATGCGGTGCTGGGTGGTGTATTTATCACGGCGTTTTATTCTTTCCGGATGTTCTTTATGGTGTTCCATGGCCAGGAACGCATGGACCAGCACACCAAAGAGCATTTGCACGAAACACCATGGGTGGTCACCGGTCCTTTGATCGCACTGGCTATTCCATCGGTCATTATTGGTGCGATGACAGTGAAGACTATGGTGTTTGGTAGCTATTTTGGTAATTCGATATTTATCAGTGAATCGCATAATGCCTTGGCTGAGTTTAGTCATGGTTTCCATGGAGTCTGGGGTTTTGTTGAGCATGGTTTCAAAGGTCCTGCTTTATATCTGGCGGCGCTAGGTGTAATTAGTGCCTGGTGGATGTACATAAAACAACCGGGCAGTGCTGATTTCTTTGCGAAGAAGTTTTCCTGGTTGCACAAACTGCTGGAAAATAAATATTACATTGATGATTTTAACGCCTGGGCTTTTGGTGGAGGTAGCCGTGGTCTGGGCGATCGTTTATGGAAAGTGGGTGACATTGCGGTTATTGATGGTTTCTTTGTCAATGGCTCAGCCAGGGTAGTTGGCTGGTTCGCAGGTGTTGCCAGGAAAGTACAAACAGGTCTGCTCTATCATTATGCATTTGCCATGATTATTGGTGTGCTGGCGCTGTTGACAATGTTTGTCATACTTTAATTTTATTTAGAATTTAAACAGGTCACTGAAAAGGGTTTTATATGTTTGCCGACTGGCCATTGCTTAGCCTCACAGTTTGGGTACCTATACTAGGAGGTATCGCCGTATTATTGTCTGGTGACAAAGGTGATGCTGCGGGTGTTCGTCGTCTGGCTTTGGTCATTGCGGTCATCACTTTTATTTTGAGTCTCGGACTGTATACAGGATTCAATACCGGTACCGCTGAAATGCAGTTCGTTGAGCGCCACGAGTGGATTTCCGCGTTTAATATTTTCTATCACTTCGGCATTGATGGTATTTCTATGCCGCTGATTATTCTGACCACATTCACCACGATACTGGTGATCGTTGCGGCCTGGGAAGTGATCCAGAAAAAACCAGCGCAATATCTGGCGGCTTTCCTGATTATGGAAGGCTTGATGGTTGGAGTGTTTGCGGCGCTGGATTCAATCTTTTTCTACGTCTTCTGGGAAGGAATGCTGGTGCCGATGTTTATTCTTATCGGTGTCTGGGGTGGTGAACGCAGGGTTTACGCTACCATCAAGTTCTTCATTTACACCTTTATTGGCTCGGTGTTCATGCTGGTCGCATTGATCTATATGTATTACCAGGGAGGAAGCTTCGCCATTCTTGATATGCACGCGATGAAGCTGACCATGAATGAGCAATTATGGATCTTTATCGCTTTCCTGATGGCTTTTGCGGTAAAAGTGCCGATGTGGCCGGTGCATACCTGGTTGCCGGATGCTCACGTTGAAGCACCTACCGGCGGCTCAGTGATACTGGCGGCGATCATGCTGAAAATTGGTGGTTATGGTTTCCTGCGTTTCAGCCTGCCCATTACCCCGGATGCCAGTCATACGCTGGACTGGTTGATCATTACGATGTCATTAATAGCTGTGGTTTATATCGGTTTTGTGGCGCTGGTGCAGAAAGACATGAAGAAGCTGGTGGCTTATTCATCAATCGCACATATGGGTTTTGTTACTCTCGGATTGTTCATTGTCTTCCAGATCTGGGAGAACCCTGCAAATTCAGATGGCAGCGGTGCAATCCTGGCGGTTGAAGGCGCCATGGTGCAGATGATTTCACATGGCTTTATTTCCGGCGCCATGTTCCTCATGATCGGCGTACTCTACGACCGCATGCATACTCGCAATATTCAGGATTACGGCGGTGTGGTCAACACCATGCCGATTTTTGCTGCTTTTGCTGTTTTCTTCTCGATGGCGAATGCGGGTCTGCCCGGCACATCCGGTTTTGTTGGCGAGTTCATGGTGATTATCGCCAGCTTCCACGCTAATTTCTGGTATGCCTTCCTGGCAGCCACCACGTTGATACTGGGTGCGGCTTACACACTGTGGATGGTGAAGCGTGTTTTCTATGGCGAAGTAGTCAACGATGGAGTGCGTGCCTTAAAAGATTTGAATCAACGTGAATTTGTGATTATGTTTACGCTTGCACTAGCGGTATTGGCGATGGGTCTGTGGCCCGCGCCAGTGGTTGACGTCATGCACGCTACGATTGAGAACTTATTGCAGCACATTGCTGTTACAAAAATATAAACAAGCCGATTACTACCTGGACTAAGGTTATTCAATGACACTCGAAGCACTCAATTATTTAACAGCCTGGCCGGAAATATTTCTGCTGACTATGGCCTGTATCGTGCTGGTTGTTGATGTCTTCATCAGCGACGATAAGCGCGATTTTAGTTATTATCTATCTCAGTTGGCTTTACTAGGCACCTTTGCAATGGTGATGATGGTGCAGGTCGATGGTCGGGAAGTCGCTTTCAATAACATGTTTGTGCAGGATGCTTTATCGGTTGTTCTGAAATCGTTTATTTTAGCGCTGTCCTTTGCCGCTTTTGTGTATTCCAGGGACTATCTAAAAGATCGCAATATATTTAAAGGTGAATATTACGTACTGGGTCTGTTTGCTGTGCTTGGTATGATGCTGATGGTATCGGCAAATAATCTATTGATGATTTATCTAGGTCTGGAATTATTGTCATTGTGTTTGTACGCCATGGTGGCTTTCAATCGCGATAATGGTAATGCTTCAGAAGCTGCGATGAAATACTTTGTGCTGGGTGCCATTGCCTCTGGTATGTTGCTCTACGGCATGTCGATTTTGTATGGTTTGTCCGGCAGTCTGTTTCTTTCCGATATCACAGTTGCTATTAGTCAGGCGGATGATTCGCGCATTGGTATGGTCTTCGCACTGGTCTTTATATTAGTTGCGCTGGCATTCAAGCTGGGTGCCGTGCCATTCCATATGTGGGTGCCTGATGTGTATCAGGGTTCACCTACTGCTGTAACTGTATTCATTGGTACTGCCCCAAAGCTGGCGGGCTTTGCCATGATCATGCGCCTGCTGGTTGAAGCTATGGGTGATTTGCAGGCTGACTGGCAGCAGATGCTGATTATTCTTTCTGTGTTGTCGATGGCCACGGGTAACATCATTGCCATCGCACAAACCAATATTAAACGAATGCTGGCTTATTCAACGATTTCACACGTCGGTTTTATCTTGCTGGGTATTCTCGCGGGTAGTAATGAAGCTTATGCAGCGGCCATGTTTTATACCATTTCCTATGCGGTGATGTCGCTGGGTGCATTCGGCATTATCATGCTGTTGGCGCGTAAAGGTTTCGAGGCGGAGGAGATTGATGATTTCAAAGGCCTGAATCAACGCAGCCCATGGTTTGCTTTCCTTATGTTGGTTTTAATGCTGTCGATGGCCGGAGTTCCGCCCACAGTCGGTTTCTGGGCAAAACTGGCTGTGCTTAAAATGGTAGTTCAAATGGATATGGTCTGGCTGGCTCTGGTGGCAGTGTTCTTTTCAATCATTGGTGTTTTCTATTATCTACGTATTATTAAAGTCATGTATTTTGATGAAATAGCTGATAACCAGCCGCTGAGTTGTGGTCGTGATATGCAAATCACATTAAGTTCAAACGCGTTGCTGGTATTGGCTTTGGGTCTTTATCCAGCGGGTTTGATGTCGCTGTGCCTGTCAGTATTTGCTTAATTAACGCTTAAATACCTCCATTTAGCGAACTGGACTTGCATTCGTCGTGCTAAGTCCGTATTATCTGCGCCGTTGTTGCGGGGTGGAGCAGTCTGGCAGCTCGTCGGGCTCATAACCCGAAGGTCGTAGGTTCAAATCCTGCCCCCGCAACCAGTTTTATCTCGTTTTTGGTGCGCGAATATCTGTACGGAGATGCCTGAGATTGTGTCAATCTCAAGGTTTACGTTGTTACCAGAGGTTTTTGGAAAAGCTCCGTTTACGGGGCTTTTTTGTTGGCGATAAAAAAACGTTATCGCTTTTTTAATGTGTAGTAACGGTTAGAAGGTATATATATGCGCCATAGCTTGACTCATTTGTGGGAGTTGTTTGAGCCGGTTGTGGTCGATATGGGTTATGAGTTGATAGAAATTGAATATCACCCGAATCCCAACTACGGTATTTTACGCCTGTATATTGATAAGGAATCAGGTATTCAGGTTGAGGACTGTTCTGCGGTCAGTCGGCAGATCAGCGCTATACTGGATGTTGAAGATCCTGTGCCAGGTCAATTTAGTCTGGAAGTTTCCTCGCCGGGCATGGACAGGCCATTGAGAAGACTGGAAGATTTTCAGCGTTTTAGTGGTGAAGTGGTCAAGATTAAAACCAGCATGCCATTCGAAGGGCAGCGTAATTTCAAAGGCCGTATTACCGGCGTTGAAGAAGATTTGGTTATTATTGAATGTGAAAACAAAGAGGTGCGCTTGCCTGTCACTGCAATCGACAAGGCAAGACTGGTACCTGATTTTGATAAGTAAAGTGAGGTTTATATAACATGAACAAGGATATTCTCTACGTCGCTGACGCGGTGTCGAATGAAAAAGGCATCGACAAGGAGATCATATTTGAGGCTATTGAGGCTGCCCTGGCATCTGCTACGCGCAAGAAAAGCGGAAAGGAAATAGACGTTCGTGTTGATATTGATCGTCAAACAGGTGATTACGATACCTTTAGACGCTGGTTGGTTATTTCATCGGATGAGCCAATGGAAAATCCATTGGCTGAAATTACCATCGAAGCTGCTCAGATTGATGACCCTGAAATTCAGGAAGGTGAGTACATAGAAGAGCAGATTGATTCGGTTGAGTTCGGTCGTATCGCGGCGCAAACTGCAAAACAGGTTATCGTGCAGAAAGTAAGAGAGGCTGAGCGTTCACGAGTTGTCGATGCCTTTAAGAATCGTGAAGGTGAGATGGTGATGGGCACAGTGAAACGTGTTGAGCGTGGCAATGTCTATCTTGATCTGGGTGACAACGTTGAAGCTTTTATACCACGGGAAGATATGATCCCTCGTGAAGCGGTTCGTCCGGGTGATCGTCTACGTGGATATCTGCGCGAAGTGCGAGCTGAAATTCGCGGCCCACAGTTATTTGTCAGTCGCACTGCCCCCGAGTTCCTGGTTGAGCTATTTAAACTTGAAGTGCCCGAAGTCGATCAGAATTTAATTGAAATTATCGGTGGTGCTCGTGACCCCGGCTCGCGCGCAAAAGTTGCGGTTAAATCATTAGACCCAAGGCTTGATCCGATCGGTGCCTGTGTCGGCATGCGCGGCTCACGTGTGCAGTCTGTTTCCAATGAACTGGCGGGCGAGCGCGTTGATATTATTTTGTGGGATGAGAATCCTGCGCAGTTTGTCATTAACGCCATGTCACCTGCCGAAGTTATTTCTATCGTGGTCGATGAAGAGTCACACAGCATGAACGTCGCTGTCGAAGAAGATAAATTAGCGATGGCCATTGGTCGTGGCGGTCAGAATATTCGTCTGGCCAGTGAGTTAACCGGATGGGAACTCAATGTCATGACCGAGAAAGAAGCTGAAGATAAAAGCGAAGAAGAAAGTTCCAAGTATCTACAGATTTTTATTGATCAGCTGGATGTGGATTCTGAACTGGCAGAGATTCTGGTGGCAGAAGGCTTCACCACGATTGAAGAAGTGGCGTATGTGCCAGAGCATGAATTGCTGGCCATCGAAGAATTTGATGAAGAGATTGTTGCTGAGCTGCGAAATCGTGCACGTGATTATTTGTTGACCCAGGCTATCATGACCGAAGAAGTGATTGAGGCACACAAGCCTGAAGACGATTTGGTTAATATGGACGGTATGGATCAGGTTACGGCTAATCGTCTGGCAGCCATTGGTATTTGTACAATGGAGGATCTGGCAGAACAATCTGTTGATGAATTAATGGTCATTGATGAGATGGACGAAGAACGTGCGTCGGCATTAATCATGACTGCTCGCGCTCCCTGGTTTGAAGCCGAGGAAAAATAAATACTGAGGCAAATATGGCAGAAGTAACAGTTAAACAACTAGCAAGCGCCGTCGGAACTCCGGTTGAGCGACTTCTTGATCAAATTAAAGAAGCAGGTCTGAAAGCAGACAGTGCAGATGCCTTGATTTCGGATCAGGATAAACTCCAGCTGCTGGATTACTTACGTGGGCAGCATGGAAAGGGCGCCGCTAGTGGTGAAGAAAAACCGCGAAAGATTACGCTAAAGCGTAAATCGGTGACTGAGCTCAAAACCAGTAGCGGTCCCGGTCGAGGTAGAACTGTTGCGATTGAAGTCAGGAAAAAACGCACTATTACAAAACCAGGTGATGTTGTAGAAGCACCTGTCGTTGAAGCAGAGGTAAAGGCCGCTGTGCCCAAGGAGCTGGAAGCTTTGGAGCAGCTACGTGCTGACCAGGCCAGACGTGAATTGGAGCGTGATCAGGAGCAGGAAAAAATTCGTGCTCGTGCTGAGAAACGCCAGCAGGAAAATGAAGAGTATCAGGCCAAAATTGCAGCGGCAAAACAGCAGGCTGAACCTGAAGTCGAAGAAAAAGTGGAGCTAGAAGCTGCTGAAATCGTAATAGAGACACCTAAAAAAGCAGAGCTCAAAAAAGAGAAGCCTAAAAAAGAAAAAGCCAAGATAATTCTTACACCTGCCGAAATACAGGCTGAGGAAGCGCGCCGCGATAAAGGCGGCAAGAAAGCGCCTAAGCATGAGAAGACTTTGTACGGTCGCTCTGAGTTACACGTTTCCACCGATCAAAGTGGCAAGCGTCAGAAGAAGAAAGGCAAGTATCAGGCGCAACGCGTGGTCGCGGAAACGCGCCATGGTTTTGAAATGCCGGTTGAGCCAGTGGTTCACGAAGTTAATGTTCCAGAAGCCATTACTGTTGATGAATTGGCCAAACGCATGTCGATGAAAGCGGCTGAGCTGATCAAGGCGCTGATGAAGATGGGCGTGATGGCGACTATCAATCAGATTATCGATCAGGACACAGCTGCGCTGGTAGTTGAAGAGCTTGGTCATAAAGTGGTGATGATCAATGAGGATGATCGTGAGAATGAACTGTTGGCCAGGGATGTTTCTCAATACGAGGAGCATGCAAGAGCGCCGGTAGTAACTATTATGGGTCATGTTGACCATGGTAAGACATCGCTGCTCGATTACATACGTACCTCAAAAATTGCTAACGGCGAAGCCGGCGGGATTACTCAGCATATCGGTGCTTACCATGTTGAAACTGATAAGGGTATGATCACTTTTCTGGATACACCGGGTCACGCGGCATTTACCAGTATGCGTGAACGTGGTGCTAATGCTACTGATATTGTGATTCTGGTTGTGGCTGCTGATGATGGTGTTATGCCACAAACAATCGAAGCGATACAGCATGCTAAAGCGGCTGATGTGCCTATTATTGTTGCAGTTAATAAAATCGATAAAATGGATGCTGATCCAGAACGAGTCAGAACTGAATTAGGTAACTACTCAGTGATCCCCGAGGAATGGGGTGGTGAAAATGTATTCGTCAACGTTTCCGCGAAAACCGGTCAGGGTGTGGATGATTTGCTAGATGCAATTCTGCTGCAGGCTGAATTAATGGAGTTAAAAGCACATTCGGAAGGTCTGGCTATTGGTGTTGTACTTGAAGCCAGTCTGGATAAAGGCCGCGGTGTAACAACAACTGTTCTTGTGCAACAGGGAACACTAAAAAAAGGCGATATTATTCTTGCTGGTGAAGAATTTGGTCGTGTCCGCGCTATGTTTGATGAACACGGCAGGGAAGTTGAAAAAGCACAGCCTTCTATTCCGGTAGCAGTGATTGGCTTATCTAAAACACCCAGTGCTGGTGATGAAGTGCTGGCGGTTGAAGATGAGCGTACGGCTAGAGAAGTAACCACCAAGCGTCGTCAGAAAGCACGAGATTTGCGATTGGCGGGGCAACAACAGGCGAAGCTTGATTCCATTTTTGATCAGATGAAAGCGGGTGATGTTACCAAGTTGAATGTTCTGCTTAAAGCGGATGTCCAGGGAACACTTGAAGCCATCAGGGATGCTCTGCTCAAACTGACTGCTGATAATGAAGAAATTGATGTGGCGATTGTGGGTTCGGGTGTCGGTGGTATTAATGAAACAGACATCAGTCTGGCGGCGGCTTCAAATGCCATCGTTATTGGCTTTAATGTCCGTGCTGATGCTACAGCCCGTGCTTCAGCAGCAGAGCGTGGTGTTGATATTAATTATTACAGCGTAATTTATGAGTTGATCGATGAAGTGAAAAAAGCATTGATCGGTATGTTGAAGCCGGAATATCGCGAACAGATCACCGGCCTTGCCAAAGTTCAGGAAGTTTTCCGTTCACAGAAACTTGGTCAGGTCGCAGGTTCACTGGTAACTGAGGGCTCGATCAAGCGCTCACAGCCTATTCGTGTGCTGCGTGATAATGTAGTTATCTTCGAGGGTGAACTTGAATCTCTGCGCCGTTTTAAAGATGATGTGGAAGAGGTAAAGAGTGGTACTGAGTGTGGTATTGCTGTGAAAAACTACAATGATGTTAAACCGGGTGATCAGATTGAAGTTTTTGAACGTATTCTGGTTGAACGTACGCTTTAAAGCCGACAGCGATGCCAAGAGAATTCTCCCGTAGCCAGCGTATGGCGGAACAAATTCGTCGTGATCTCGCTGAGATTGTGCGTGACGAATTGAAAGATCCACGTATGGGATTCGTGTCTTTTTCGGCAGTAAAGCTGAGTCGTGATCTTAGTAATGCCATTATTTACTGCTCGGTCATGGAAGAGGACAAGCAGGAAGAAACGATGGCAACGCTGAATCGTGCGACCGGCTTCCTGCGCAGCAAGCTGGCATCTAGAATGCTTTCGCGGACAGTACCATGGCTTAAATTTGTCAACGATGAGAGTTTGATCCGTGGCGCTGCAATGGAGACATTAATTCGCAAAGCGATTACTCAAGATGAGTCAAAATCTGCTGAAGCTCCTCATGATGACGCTGATTTCGATAGTAATGATGACGATCAGCAGGGCTAGATAACAAATGTCCAGACGTCAACGAAAAGGCCGTCCAGTCAACGGAGTCCTGTTACTGGATAAGCCATTAGGCCTCAGTTCAAATAAAGCTCTACAACAAGTTAAGAATTTATATCGTGCGGCCAAGGCAGGGCATACTGGTAGTCTTGATCCGCTAGCGACTGGCATGCTACCTATCTGTTTTGGCGAAGCAACAAAAATTTCTGCTTTTTTGCTCGATGCTGATAAACGTTACCGTTTTACCTGCAAGTTAGGTACAACTACCAGTACGGGTGATGCTGAAGGTGAAGTGCTTGAGACACGCGATTATTCAAGTATCAAATTGGTTGATATTGAACGTGTACTGCCAGATTTTTTAGGTGAGATTGATCAGGTTCCACCGATGTATTCTGCTTTGAAACATAATGGTGAGCGTTTGTATAAGTTAGCCAGAGAAGGTATCGAAGTTGAGCGCAAGCCGCGCACTATCACTATTTATGACATTGTTTTGCATTCTTTTGAAGGCGATCTTCTTGATCTTGAGGTACAGTGTTCCAAGGGCACTTATGTACGAACTCTGGCTGAAGATATTGGTGAGATACTGGGCTGTGGTGCACACGTTGAGAAATTGAGACGTTTGAGTGTCGGGCCTTATCAGGGTGAAATGTTCACTATTGAAAAACTACAGGAGCTGGCCGAACAGGGTAGCGATGCTCTGGATCAAATATTATTATCAATTGAAAGCGGCGTAGCAGATTGGCCAGATGTACGGTTGGGCGTGGATGCTGCTTTTTATATAGGGCAGGGACAGCCTGTTTTGGTGCCTAATGCACCGACTGAAGGCTGGGTCAGAATTTATGACCAGCAGAAATTTATGGGTGTCGGCGAAATTCAGGATGATGGCCGGGTGGCACCACGAAGAATGATTCAGGCAACAGCCTGATAAGACGGGGAAGTGATTGTAAAACGATGCTTTTGCGATGACTTAATAAGTGATAAAATCCCCACCTTTTAGCGACTGCAAGTACAGTTTTTTGGAGAAGATATGTCATTATCAACGGTAGAAAAAGCCGAAGTTGTTGGAAAATTCCAACAAAAACAAGGCGATACAGGTTCACCTGAAGTTCAGGTTGCATTATTAACAACACGTATTGTTCAGTTGACGGAGCATTTTAAAGTGCACGCTCATGACCATCATTCACGTCGTGGCCTGTTAAAAATGGTTAACCAGCGTCGTAAATTGCTGGATTACCTCAAGGGTAAAAACCAGCAGCGCTATATAGATCTGATTGCTAGCCTGGGCTTGCGTCGATAAAAAATATTAAAGATCTGTGGTAGTAGCGGCGGGGCTAAACGGTCAAGCCATAACCTTAAGCATTGGGAAATAATAAAGTGATACCAACACCTATCAAGAAAGAATTTAAATACGGCGAGCATACAGTTACACTGGAAACAGGTGAAATTGCACGTCAAGCATCAGCGGCTGTCATGGTACGTATTGCTGATACTGTGGTATTTGTTACTGCAGTTATCATGAAGGATGCTGATCCCTCCAAGGATTTCTTCCCAATGACCGTTAACTACCAGGAGCGTACTTACGCTGCGGGTAAAATTCCAGGTGGTTTTTTCCGACGTGAAGGTCGTCCTTCAGAAGGGGAGACGCTAACCTGTCGCCTTATCGATCGTCCTATCCGCCCTTTATTTCCAAAAGGCTTCACCAATGATACACAGTTAGTCGCTACTGTTGTTTCTGTGTGTGATGAAGCGGATCCAGAAATTGCGGCCATTATTGGCGCATCGGCAGCCATGTCATTGTCAGGGGCACCATTTGCAGGTCCTTTGGGTGCAGCACGTGTTGGTTATAAAGATGGTGGATACATACTGAATCCGTCTAAAGCTGAACTGGAAACTTCTGAACTGGATTTAGTGGTTGCGGGCACAGGTGAAGCTGTTCTCATGGTTGAATCTGAAGCAAAGATGTTATCTGAAGAAATCATGCTGGGCGCTGTCATGTTTGGTCATGAGCAGATGCAGGCTGTCATTAATGCCATTAATGAATTGAAAGCTGAAGTCGGTGTGGTTGACTGGGAATGGACTGCCGCCCCTGTTGACGAAGCTTTGGCCGCCAAGGTTGCCGAAACATCAACTGCAGCTATTACAGATGCTTACCAGATTGCCGATAAATTGAAACGTCAGGATGCTGTTAAAGCAGCACGTAACGCCGCAGTTGATGCATTGGCTGCTACTGAAGGTGAAGCAGGCTGGAGCGCAGCTGATGTTTCAGATGCTTTTGGTAAACTTGAAAAGAAAATTGTACGTGGTCGTATTATTTCTGGCGAAAAACGCATTGATGGTCGTACTACCAGCGATGTTCGTCAGATTACCGTTCGCACCGGTGTGCTTCCCCGTACACACGGTTCAGCTTTATTTACTCGTGGTGAAACGCAGGCGTTGGCTATTACTACTTTGGGTACAGCCCGTGATGCACAAATTATCGATGCACTAGGTGGTTCTTATCGCGATCCGTTCATGTTCCACTACAACTTCCCTCCCTACAGTGTTGGTGAAACCGGTATGGTGGGTAGTCCGAAACGTCGTGAGATTGGTCACGGTCGTCTGGCAAAGCGCGGCGTTCTGGGTGTTATGCCATCGGAAGAAGAATTCCCTTACACCATACGCGTTGTTTCTGAGATTACAGAATCCAATGGCTCAAGTTCTATGGCTTCAGTGTGTGGCGCTAGCTTATCGTTGATGGATGCAGGTGTACCTATTAAAGCACCGGTTGCAGGTATTGCTATGGGTCTGATCAAAGAAGGCGATAACTTTGCGGTATTGTCTGATATCCTTGGTGACGAAGATCATTTAGGTGATATGGACTTTAAAGTGGCCGGAACTGCTGATGGTATCTGTGCATTGCAAATGGATATCAAAATTACCGGTATTACTCGCGAGATCATGCATAAGGCACTGAGTCAGGCGAAAGAAGGTCGTAATTTTATTCTGGGCGAAATGGCCAAGGTTATTTCTGAAACTAATACAGAAATGTCACAGTTTGCACCTCGTTATCTGACGCTTAAGATTAATCCCGACAAGATTCGTGATGTCATCGGTAAAGGCGGAGCAATGATCCGTTCGTTGACCGAAGAGACCGGTGCTACCATTGATATTGATGACGAGGGTAATGTTAAGATCGCTTCCAGTGATCTGGCGGCAGCAGAAAAAGCACGCTCACGTATTGAAGAAATTACTTCAGATGCAGAAGTTGATGGTATCTATAACGGTACTGTTAAGAAGATCATGGATTTTGGTGCTTTTGTTGAAATTTTGCCAGGTAAAGATGGACTGGTTCATATCTCACAAATCTGTGAAGACCGTGTTGAAAAAGTGAGTGATAAGCTAGCTGAAGGTGATAGCGTCAGAGTGAAAGTGCTGGAGATTGATCGTCAGGGGCGTATTCGCCTGAGTATGAAGGCTGTTGACGAAGAAACCTCCTGATTAAGCTTTGCTTTTTTATAGAAAAGGAGCCGATTGGCTCCTTTTTTTGTTAATAAATAAAAATATTTGAGATAGATGTTAAATAAGCTGAATTTTCATGGATTTAGGCTACAATCTCTGAAAAATGAAACAATGTACTGGAGAAATGACGTGGAAATAAAAAAAATTCAAAACATCGTAATGAGTTCTCTATTGGTTGCAGGTCTTGCTGGTTGTTCGAATTCATCATCAATTAGTCAGACTGATAGTTCGCCATGGAAATCCAAACGTAGTGCAGAAGCTGCCGCATCTACAGAGTTTGTTGAAGTCAGTCTGGATGAGGCAGTACAGGTCAATGATATGGAGCAGGCTCCTGTTATTGAGGAAACAATGGTTGAGCCAGAAATGGTAGCGCAGCCAGAGTTGGAATCACTTTCTGATTTTAATCCCGAACCTGTGCCAGTCGAATCCATGTCAGCTTTTGAAAGACTGGAGTCAAAGAATGTTCAAGTAGAGCCAGAAATGGCTGTTGTTGAAGGTATGCCTGGTATTGTTGGTTCAGACATCATGAGCGCTTCTCCTTCCGCTTATGCAGTACAAGTTTATGCAGGTAGAAAGCTCGCCAATGTAAACCGATACATTAGTTCCCATGGTCTCGATAATATGCAGATTGTTAAGACTGACAGGGATGGTGATGTTATTTATGTATTGGTGGGTCTATATGCCGATCGTGCATCAGCAAAGCAGGCAGTGGATGAACTTGAGCAAAGTACAGGCTCAAGACCATGGATCCGTTCAGTGGGTAGCTTGCAGAGTATTGCTGCTCAGTAAATTTTCAGCTATTTAAGCAGACCAGCCTTATTAATAAGGCTGGTTTTTTTTTGCATGAAATAATCTAGTTATGGATATAGTCAAGGCAGCCAACATGTTAATGATTGGTAATATCATCTAGTTTATTAATAACTTACTGGTCAATATTCTCTAAAAAACGTAATATCTACCCTCTTCGTCATCCGTGAGAATTTTAATGTTGAAAATTCAGGGATTCAGTGTTTTTTATAGGCTGATTCGGTGTTCGCTAATTACTATATTGCTGCTGTCATTGACCGCTTGCGGCGGCTTGATTTCGTCGGCTAAAAAAGAGTTTGCAGAAGACTTATCTGCCACCATTCTTGCTCATGATGAACCCGAAACCGTCAGGCAGGCTATCCCTACTTATTTAATATTGGTGAGTAGCTTAATCAGAAGTGATCAGACTAATATCGATTTATTGATTTCTGGTTCACGTTTGTATGGTTCTTATGCCTCGGTGTTTGTTGAAGAAACAGGTCGAAAAATAATTTTAGCAAGAAGATCATTTGCTTACGCTGAACAGGCTATGTGTATAAAACTAGCAAAATCCTGTACAGCTAAAATCATGTCTTATCATGAGTTTGAGCAAACTATAAAAGACTTCAAGAAAGAGGATGCTTCAATATTATTTGCCTATGGAGCCGCCTGGACGGGTCTGATCCAGGCAAATCGTGCTGACTGGAATGCAGTGGCAGAATTGCCTAAAGCTAAGGCAATTATCTCAAAAGTGCTGGAGCTGGACGAAGGCATTAATAATGGTGACGCACACTTGTATATGGGGGTCATGGAATCATTGTTACCACCTGCTATGGGTGGTAAGCCGGACATAGCTAAAGAACATTTCGAGCGTGCATTAGAGATTTCCAAGCGTAAAAACCTGATGGCGTTATTAATGTACGCTGAAAAATATGCGCGCTTATTATTCAATAGAGAACTACATGATAGTCTGTTAAATGAATTATTGGCAGTAGATATTCGTCAATCTAAATCTTTATTGATCGACACAATTGCACGTGTAAAAGCTAAAGAATTGTTGGCGAATGCTGACGATTATTTTTAATCGAAGTTTCTCTAATAACCGAATTATTCAACGGAGTTATTTTAATTGATATTTAAAAAACTGATGAAGTTATGCCTACTGTTACCTTTAGTTATGGTGGCATCGTCCGTATCAGCAAAGTCTATAAAGATTGCAACTATCTCACCTGATGGAACTTTGTGGATGGAGGAAATGCGAGCTGGTGCTAAAGAGATAAAAGAGAAGACGCAGGGTCGAGTTGATTTTAAATTCTATCCTGGTGGTGTCATGGGTAGTGACGAAAATGTGTTGAGAAAAATACATATTGGTCAACTGCAAGGTGGCGCGGTCACAACGGGCAGTTTAACCGGTGTGTATGCTGATATTGATATCTATAGCTTACCCTATATTTTTTCATCATTTGAGCAGGTGGATTATGTACGCTCAAAAATGGATCAGTTTCTGATTGATGAGCTGGAGAAAAATGGTCTTGTCGCTTTTGGTTTTGGCGAAGGTGGTTTTAGCTATATGATGTCTGATAGCTCGGTGTATAAAGTAGAAGATGTTCGCAAACAAAAAGTCTGGGTACCCGGTGGTAACAAGGTGGGAGAGGCTGTATTTAGTAGCGCAGAGGTTTCACCTGTGACATTACCCGTGTCTGATGTCTTAACCGGACTGCAAACCGGTTTAGTGAATACCATTATTACTTCACCTATTGGTGCTATTGCACTGCAATGGCATACACGGGTGAAGTATGTAATTGATGTGCCGCTAACCTATATTACGGCGATGCTGGTGGTTGATAAAGAGGTCTTTTCCAAACTGACAAAAGAGGACCAGGATATTGTTCGTGAGGTAATGACGGCTTCATTCAAGCGGATTGATGCTGCTAATCGTCGCGATAACTTTGCCGCGCAAGAAGCACTCAAGCAGCAAGGTATTGAATATGTATCACTACCTAAAGAGTCGCTTAATGACTGGTATGCTATCGGTGATAAAGCCATAAAGAAATTACAGGAAGATAATAGCTATAGTCAGGCTTCATATAAAAAAATCATGGAACATGTGAATGCGGCTAAAGCAAAACATTAATCAACACCTGTTATGAAAAAACACGTTGCAGGTTTTCTTGGATTTGTAAATAAACTGGAAGACTGGTTTCTAATTCTGACGCTGGCCGTGATGGTCGTGCTGGCAGTTGCACAGATTTTCTACCGAAATATCTTTGGTGAAGGTGTAGTCTGGATTGATCCTTTACTCAGAGTACTGGTACTGTGGGTTGCTATTGCTGGTGCAGTGGTTGCTACGCGTACTGATAATCATATCCGCATCGATTTTTTTGCCCGTTATATCCCTAAAAAATATATTAGATACATGCAGCGTTCAGTGTATGCGTTCTGTGTTTTTATTTGTGGTTTTATTGCATGGCATGCTGTGCGCTTTGTGCAAATGGATTATGAATACGGGACCATTGCTTTTGCTGATATCCCGGCCTGGGTAACAGAGTTGGTTATTCCGGCAGGCTTTTTCATGATGGCCGTTCGCTATCTACTGTTATTTATTTCACCTCCGCAACAGGATGCGCGCTAATGTTCGGTGCACTTCTGCTCATCGCATTAATTGTTATGGGTGTGCCGCTGTTTGTTATTATTGCAACCAGTGCACTGTATGGGTTTTCTAGCATTGATGTTGATCTGTCCGTTATAGCGATAGAAATCTACCGTATCGTCGATACGCCTATCTTATTAGCTATTCCCCTGTTCACTCTTGCAGGCTATGTTCTGGGTGAGAGCAAGGCTTCTGAGCGGCTGGTCTTACTCACCGATGCGCTGTTGGGCTGGATGCCTGGTGGTTTGGCTATTGTGTCATTATTTGCCTGCGCCTTCTTCACCGCGCTGACAGGTGCATCGGGGGCAACCATTATTGCTCTGGGCGCTATTTTATATCCGGCGATGAAGCAGGCGGGTTATGAAGAACGGTTTAATCTGGGCTTGATTACTTCATCGGGCAGTTTAGGTTTGTTGTTTCCACCTTCAATTGCTCTGATTCTGTACGGCGTTATTGTGCAGCAAATGGGTGTTGGTGAGCCGGTTGCAATTGATGATCTTTTTCTTGCCGGTCTACTACCTGGTTTGATGATGTTATTCATGCTCACGGCATGGAGCGTATATAAAAGTCATCAGCGACCAGAAATAACACGGACACCATTTAACTGGCATAAATTATTAAAAGCATTACGCAGTTCTATGTGGGAAATACCCATGCCATTTATTTTGATCGGCGGTATTTTTTCGGGTGTCTTTGCCATCTCTGAAGCTGCAGCTGTTGCGGTGATGTATGTATTAGTGGTTGAAGTTTTAATTCTCCAGGAAGTGTCGATCAAGAAATTACCGGATATCATGCGCGACTCCATGGTACTGGTTGGTGGTGTACTGGTCATTCTTGGTGTTTCTCTGGCATCAACTAATTTTTTGATTGATACTGAAGTGCCCAATCGGTTGTTTGAATTTATCCGTTCACACATCGACAGCAAGCTTACCTTTTTAATGCTGCTCAATATTTTTCTGTTGTTGCTGGGCATGATTCTCGATGTGTTCTCGGCGCTGGTAATTATTGTACCTTTGTTATTACCGATTGCGATTGGGTACGACATTCACCCCATCCATCTGGGTATTATCTTTTTGGCGAATATGCAGATTGGTTATTTTACGCCACCGGTGGGTATGAACCTGTTCATCGCCAGTTATCGTTTTCATAAACCGGTCACCGAGTTGTATCAGGCAACGATACCGTTTATGTTTATCCTGATTGTTGCAGTGTTGGTCATTACCTACTGGCCGGATTTGAGCCTGTATCTTGTGAATAATAAACATTAGAGTTAATCCAGAATTCAAGTGTTGTATTGACACTTAGATGTGCGAGATTTTCTTCCCTGCGGTCCTCGTGAAAAGAGAGGGTATAGTTAAATTCTCTTCCGCGCTGGCTGGTATAGATACTAGTTTGCTAACACCTGCATGCCTGATTTGGCTTTTAATCGGCTAAATGTCCAACATTAAAAAAGAATGTACTAATTTTCTGATAAATTATTTGTTTGATATGGATCAACAAGCTTTGATGGCGACTATTAACAATGGAACGAGATGGTGGTGTTTTATTTAAATGAGATCAAAATAGAGGTGCATGATGGATATGTCAACAAGGTTATTTGGTAATTTTTGTGTAGCATGTGCACTAACAGCAGTGGGTATTGTTGGTGTGATTACCTTGGGCGTGATGGTTTGGATGACGATTCTAAACTAATCACAACGTAAAGTGGTTTAGTGTTCTCACGCTGTCGCGTGGGCTTTTGTTTTCAGACAGGTGAGTGATTGCTAGCTTGTTGCAATATAACATGAGCTTTATTCCGCGCTTACTTGTGCGCGTCATTTTTTCTTGCGAAAAAAACTAAATTCACCCCAAACAAGCTATCCCTCTGGGGAACCTCGAGTTTCAGCTCGGCTATGAGTCCGTTTAATTACAAATTACGTCCATGTGATTTTCCCTTCTGGTGACACTGCGTGCATTCAAATTCAAGCTTGTCAAATTTTGTCGTATCCATGCTCGATGAACCTCATGACTCATCCAGAAATTATGTCACATGCCAAAGTTAAAATCTGATGCGGGTTGTACAGGGGATAAAGTTAAAAAAGAAAAATACTTTTTTATGCAAAACATACGCATGATTACACTGTATTAACGAGTTTCTTCATCGTAAATTCGTTAGTGATATTCTAGTCGAATCAATATATAGTAAAAACTAGATTAATTTAAAAAGGATATTTATGTGTTTTTCGGCTGGAGTTAGTTTTACTAGTGCCGCTATCCTGATCCCCGCTGGATTGGTTAGTCTAAACAGGGCTAAGCACCTGAAAAACACGTACTGGGCCTTTGCGCTGATTCCTATAGCATTTGGTATGCAGCAGATTTTTGAGGGTCTGGTGTGGAAGTCATTTGAAGCTAATGACGCAGAATTATTACGACAATCAGCCTTAAGCTTCCTGTTTTTCTCACACTTTTTCTGGTTAGTATGGATTCCGGTCACTTGTTATTTTGTCGAGAATAGCGAAAAAAGAAAAACCTTGTTTTTACTAATGATAGCAGTAGGCACTGCCTTTGGTGTCATACTGTTTATGCCACTTTTGATAAATCCGAGCTGGCTGACAGTATCGGTAGTGAATCATTCCATCCACTACAGCACGATCCTTATTTATGATGATCATGTATCGCGCGATGTTGGTACCATTGCTTATATGTTCGTAATGCTTCCACTCATGTTGTCATCAGATCGGTATCACAGGATACTGGGGCTGCTTATTTTTATTTCGATGGTGGTATCACAAGTGTTTTTCAATTTCGCGTTTGTTTCTGTCTGGTGTTATTTTGCCGCAATAATTTCCCTTTACATTTATGTGGTAGTAATTCAGTCGGAAATCAAGGAATATCAGGTTTAAGTTATTGGTCAGCGAGTGATTGAGTCACTTAGTTTGACATGGTGTAGGGCGAAACATATGGGCATGTTTCATAATCCATCACTTTTTATTTTGGCTTGTTGCCGAGTGTCTTTCTTTTGCGAAAAAAAGGCACCAAAGTGTGTAGGTTGGGTTGAATGTTTTTAATGAGACCCAACATGTTCATTTCTTAAAGATGTTGGGTTACGACAAAAAGTATCTAACCCAACCTACTTAGTTCTTTATGTTTTTCTCTGCGCTGAAAAATTTTTACTCTTTCCCCTGCAACTGCTTAACGACGCCTTCATTTTCCAGTGTAGAAATATCCTGCGTAATCTCCTCACCGCGGGCAATATTTCTGAGCAACCTACGCATAATTTTTCCAGAACGCGTCTTGGGTAACCCATCCGCAAAACGAATATCATCGGGTTTCGCTATCGCACCAATTTGTTCGCCGACCCAGTTGCGTAATTCCTGTACCATTTTTTTGGCTTCTTCGCCGACGGGTCTTTCGCCATTACAAATAACGAAGGCGACGATGGCTTCGCCTTTGACTTCGTGTGGGCGGCTGACAACCGCGGCTTCGACGACGCGTTCGTGGGCGACTAACGCAGATTCGACTTCCATGGTGCCGAGGCGGTGACCGGAGATGTTGACGACGTCGTCGATTCTTCCCATGATCCAGAAGTAGCCGTCGGCATCTCTGCGGGCGCTGTCGCCGGCGAGGTAATACTTGCCGTCGAATTTGGGGAAGTAGGTATCGATATATCTTTGATCGTCACCCCAAACGGTTTGTAGCATCGATGGGAAGGGTTTCTTGATGACCAGATAACCGCCTTTGTTGGCTTCGGTGATGGATTCACCCTGTTCATTGACGACATCGGCAATGATGCCGGGTAAGGGGATGGTACAGGAACCGGGTTTGGTGCTAACGACGCCGGGGATGGGCGCGATCATATTGGCACCGGTTTCGGTTTGCCACCAGGTATCAACAATCGGGCAGCGTTGTTTGCCGATGACGGTGTGGTACCACATCCACGCTTCGGGGTTGATCGGTTCGCCGACGGTGCCTAGCAGGCGGATGGAAGACAGGTCGTATTTGTTCGGAAATTCATCGCCGAATTTCATCAGCGCACGAATCGCGGTGGGAGCGGTGTAGAACACGGTGACTTTGTGGTCTTCGCAGAGTTTCCAGAATCGGCCAGCATCGGGTATTACCGGTGCACCTTCGTACATCACCACGGTAGCGCCAGCGGCCAGCGGGCCGAAAGCAACGTAGGTGTGGCCGGTAATCCAGCCGACATCAGCGGTGCACCAGAAGATGTCTTTGTCCTGTAAATCGAATACCCATAAATTGGTGACGATGGCGTTGAGCAGGTAACCACCGCTGGAATGCTGTATGCCTTTGGGCTTGCCGGTGGAGCCGGAGGTGTAGAGCAGGAAAAGCGGATGGGTTGAGTTTACCCATTCCGGTACACACTCATTACTCTGGCCAGCAACGATATCGTGCCACCAGTGATCACGTTCTTGCTGCATGGTGACGTCGTGGCCGGTGCGTTTGAGGACGATGACATCCTTGATGCTGCAGCCTGCTTTTGCCAGAGCTTTGTCTGCCGCTTCTTTGAGGCCGACAATTTTGCCACCGCGGTGGCCGCCATCGGCAGTGATCAGCATGACGGCACCGGCATCATCAATACGGTCGCGCAGTGATTCAGCCGAGAAACCACCGAAGACCACCGAGTGAATTGCGCCAATACGCGCACAGGCCTGCATGGCGATCACCGCTTCGGGCGTCATTGGCATATAGATGACAACACGGTCACCATTTTTGATGCCGCGCGCTTTCATGCCATTGGCAAACTGGCAGACTTCATCGTGCAGCTGCCGGTAGGAAATGTGGCGGGTATCGCCTTTTTCGCCTTCAAAAATAATCGCAGTTTTGTTGGCCTGAGTGGCCAGATGTTTATCGATACAGTTGTAGGAGACGTTCAGTTCACCATCGGTGAACCACTGGTAATGTGGCGCCTTGCTGTCGTCGAGAGTAATGCTAAAGGGTTTGTGCCAGTCGATATGCTGTTTTGCCTGATACTCCCAGAAACCTTCGTAATTGGATTCAGCATGTTTGTGCAGGGCTTCGAAATCAGCGGGCTTAATACGGGCGCTGGCAACAAATGCTTCGCTGGGTGGAAATAGACGATTTTCGACGAGTGTGGAATTAATATCGTTACTGGACACAGCTTTTCCCTCTACATTTTTATTGTGTTAACAACTTTTTATCATACACAGACAGGAGCCATAGTCGCAAGCCTGTTTTACTGATGTTTAATGAATTGATTCTGTTTCGGAATATTTTCGATGTTCCAGTGTTCAATCGCCCATAACCAAAGCTGGCTGAGGCTGTCTCTGGTGAGTTCTGCGGGTGGTTGTTGGCCTAGTAACACAAGCACCGAGTGTAAGTGTAAAACGGGCTGAGACAGATTCAGCGCAGCCGCACCGGTAGATTTGCCGAGCTTGTGGCCCTGCAAGTCGATCAGTAGCGGCAGGTGTAGATAATTTGGTTGTACATATCCCAGCTGCTGTTGTAGATAAATTTGTCGAGGCGTGGAATTGAGCAGGTCAACGCCTCGCACCACTTCGGTCACGCCCTGTTGTGCATCGTCAACGACTACTGCCAGTTGATAGGCGAACAGGCCATCTTTACGTTTGATGACAAAATCACCACATTCACTGGCAAGTTGTTGTCGATTTTGTCCCATGATCTGATCTTCAAAGCTAATCGTCCTGTCTTCGACGCGCACACGCAGGGCGTGTTCCTCGGCCAGTGGTAAATGATGATGGCGACAGTGTCCTGCATAGACTGGAAGTGAAAGGTTGTCTTCATTTGCAAGCTGTTTGCGAGAGCAGGTACAGGGATAAATAAGGTTTTTTTTTGAAAGATTATCCAGGGCTGACTCATATAATTCGGTGCGTTGTGATTGGTATACCACTTCACCCTGCCATTCAAAACCGAAGCCATCGAGCGCTCTGAGCAGGGCATCGGCAGCGCCGGGCACGCATCGTGTAGTGTCGACGTCTTCGATACGCATCAGCCATTCACCCTGATGGCTTCTGGCCTGCAGGTAACTGCCTACAGCCGCTAACAGAGTGCCAAAGTGGAGCTCACCAGTGGGTGAGGGTGCAAAGCGGCCACGATAAATAGATTGAGTCATGGGTGCTCATTATGCTGCAAAATAAACCATACGAAACAAAAAAGCCGAAGCATGAGCTCCGGCTTTTTTAAAACAGGTAAAAGCAGGAGATTTATTTACCTTTGATTTGTTTCTCTTTGATTTCGTCCAGGCTCTTACAGTCGATGCACTGTGTCGCGGTAGGACGTGCTTCAAGGCGTTTTAGACCGATTTCAACACCACAGGTTTCGCAGTAGCCGTAATCGCCACTACTGATCAGGTCGAGGGTTTCATCGATTTTTTTGATTAGTTTACGTTCACGGTCACGGGTGCGTAGCTCAAGGCTAAACTCTTCTTCCTGGGTGGCACGGTCAGCGGGATCGGGAAAATTCGCCGCTTCATCTTTCATGTGGTCAACCGTACGATCAACTTCCTGCATGAGATCCTTTTTCCACGCTTCCAATATTTCAGAGAAGTGCTTTGCCTGCCCTTCGCTCATGTAGTCTTCGCCTTTTTTAGGCTTGTACGGCGTGAAAATATGCTCTTTCAAAGGTGCTTCTTGACCCATTGACCACTCCAATTATTATTTGAATAAAACTGAGCGCGACTATTTATCATAAAAACAGTGTGTAGCGCAACAAAAACCGTTGTACGGCAGGTTTTCAGGCGAGTATCTTTTTCACCGTGCTGACTATTTTACCTTGATGCAACAAGGTTTGCAGCTCTTCGCCTACCGAAACTTCGCTGCTTTGAGTAATGGCTTTGCCTTCGGCATTGCAGGTGATCGAATAGCCACGCTCCAGTGTCTGTAGTGGGCTGATGGCGTGCAGCGTACGGGCATTATTTTGCAGTCGGGATTTTTGTCGCTGCAGGGTATGCTGGATATGATGGCGCAGATTCTGCGTCAGAATCTGCAGCTGGTGCTGGTGACGGCTGATCAGTCGCGCCGGTGAAACCGCCAGCAAACGGGCGCGCAACTGCTGGTAGCGGTTTTGTTGCTGTTGCAAACTGTAGCGCCAGGCATAGTGTAGACGTTGCTCGACATCATCCAGCCGCTGGCTCAGACGC